>CADBNW010000196.1 GCA_902796025.1 uncultured Eubacteriales bacterium | reverse complement strand
TCTATGGAGTCAAAGATCAGATCCACCAGTCCCAGCACGCTCGCGTATTCGGGACTGCCCAGCTTGTTGGACTTGATGTCCACGGTGATGACCTTTCGGTCGAGCCTTTGGGCAAGAAATTTGTCGCCGCCCCGAAGGCTTGCGATGCCGCCGCCGCTTAGGTACACCACGCTTTGGATCGCCAGCTCCCTCTGGGCGTCGCGCTGGGTCCTTCTAAGCATCTCGCACACGTCCTCAAGCGCCGCCTCCACCAAGCCGCAGACGATCTCGTCTTTGTACTTGATCCTTCGGCCCTCCCGGTCGTGGGAGATGGGCGGGTTGATGAGGGTCTTTCGCTCCTCCCCCACCACGGCGCTACGCTTGAGCAATTCCGCCTCGTCGTAGCGGATCTCAAGCTCGTCTGCCAGATACTCCGTTATGTCGTTGCCGCCGCAGGGCAGCACGGCGTGATACACCATCGCATCGCCGCGCAGCACGGAAAACTCCGTGTTGTACATGCCGCTGTCGATGAAGATGCAGCTGTTGTCCCGGTCGGTTACTCTGGTAGCCAGCAGCTGTTCGCCAAGCGTCGGCGAAAGAAAGCCGTTTATCGTCTTTCCAAGCTCGCCCATGATGGAGCGCATGTCGTCGACAAAGTCCGCGGCGGCGGTTACAAAGCTCACCTTCGCCTTCAGATAATTGCCCTTCATGCCTTCGGGCTGCATGGTCTTTCCGTGCGCGTCCACGCTGTACCAGGCGGGCGAGCGGTGTATGACGAGATCCTCGCTGTCCTTGAATTTGAGCATCTCCGCCGCCATGTCCTCCACGGCATGGATGTCGTCAAGCGTCACCCTGCCGCTGTCGGAGGTGATCTCCACCTGCGCCTCTGCCGTCCGCACATTTATGAACTCGCAGGGCACGCCGATGTACAGGTCGTTTATCTTTACGCCCGCAGTGCTCTCGGCCGTAATGATCGAGTTATAGATCGCCGTTGCCAAATGATCCCAATCGGTCCAATCACCCGCGCTGTATCCCGCATAATCCACTCTTCCGCAGCTTAAAATTTCACAGTTGTTTTTCCCATTGCTGCTTTGCGCAATTACGGTAACTATTTTCGAGGTGCCGAACTCGATAGCCGCTACCCGTGTCTTCATTTATCTCTACCGCCTTATTCCGCGTAAAACCCATTCAACTTCATGGGAGTATTATACAGGATTGTCATCGAGTTGTAAATATCTTTTTCGTTATATTTCAAAAGTATTGCAAAATAAATTCAAGCGGGTGATTTATGTATTTTTGATTAGTTAGTTATCAGATAGCAGCCAAGCTCACAGCAAAAGCGCCCTTTTGTCCTGGTTCGACGCAAAAAAGATGGAAAATTAATATATATCTGTTGCAAGATCGCAGGATTCGTGGCATAATATGCTTATCTATATAAAGGAAGTGAAAAGTTCTCTCTATGGACGATATTCCTCGAAGTATTCTGCTGATACTTTGTCTTTTGCCCATCGCGGGCTTCTTCGCAGGCAGCGAGACCGCTTTCTCCTTTACAAACGAAGCGCGTGTGCGCTCCCTGGCGGAAAACGGCAAAAGCGCCGCAAAGCGCCTTGTAAAGCTGCTTGACGATTTTGATCGAACGATCGTCACCCTTCTGATCGTAATCAACATTATTTATATCCTCATTTCTGCCGTGGCGACTGTCGCGGTGGTAGAATTGATCCGTTCTGACGCGGGCTCGGTAGTGTCGACCGTGGTCACCACGCTTTTGGTGTTTATGTTCTGCGAGACGATCCCCAAAAACATCGCGCGGGCCAACAGCGACACCTGGGCGCTGATCGCCGCCTACCCCATCAGCTTTGTAAAGCTCGTCCTCTCTCCCCTGAGCGCCTTTTTCACCTACATCGGCGAAGCGGCCAAGAAGCTTTTGCCCGGCAAGCAGAACCTTCCGGACATGACCGAGGACGAATTTGAAGAGATGGTGGAAAACGTCGGCGAGGACGGTTTGATCGAGCCGGTCGAAACGGACATCATAAAATCCACCATCCACTTTGGCGACATCCTCTCCGGCGAGATCATGACGCCCGCCGAGCAGGTGGTCACCGTCTCCCCGGACATTTCGCAGGAAGAGCTTAAGCAGGTACTGATAAACGAAAAATACTCGCGCATCCCCGTTTGCGACGGCTCCATCGATAACGTCGTTGGCGTGCTTAGCGCCGCGCGCGCGCTGTCGCGCATGACCTCGGGCACCTTTTCAAACGTGCGCGACCTTATGACGCGTCCCTACATCATTCGCCCGGACATCCCCGTGAGCAAGGTCTTCGAGGGCATGAGCGGCCGGCGCACCCACCTGGCCGTGGTCGCGGACAGCGGCAAGACCCTTGGCATCGTGACCATGGAGGATATATTGGAAGAGATCGCCGGCGAGATCTACGACGAGGACGATGTGAAGGGAGGCGCAGCGGATGCTCATTAAGCTTGTCGTTATCGCGCTGTACGTCTGCCTGATCGCCATGAGCGCGTTTTTCTCCAGTTGCGAGATCACCTTTGCAAGGGCAAACAAAAAGCGCGTGGAGAGCGACGCCGAAAAGGGCGACCGCAGGGCACTGAGCGTGCGCTATATCCAAAATAACTATACAAGATCGCTAAGCACCATCCTGGTCGGCAATAACCTTATGAACATCGCCGCCTCCTCCGCGGCCACGGTCTTTTTTGTGCGGCTGATGGGCTTTAAGACGAGGGGCGAATTGTACGCCACGGTGCTTACCACCCTGATGCTTATCATCTTTGGCGAAACCATGCCCAAAATCATCGCTGCGGATCGCCCGGACACCCTGGCCCGGCGCTTTGCGCCGCTGCTTCGCGGCATCATGGGCCTGTTCAAGCCCCTGGTGACCGGGGTGGAAAAGCTCGTAAACAAACTAAGCCCCCTTTGGACGCCCAAGGACAAGGCGCCGCAGACCACGACGGACGAGCTTCGCATCATCCTTGAGGACGCCGAGGAGCAGGGCGTGTTTACCGAAGAAGAGGGCGAACTGATCAACAACGCCATCGAGTTTTCGGACACCATGGCGATGGAGGTCATGACGCCAAGGGTAGACATCATCGCCCTTGACGTGGACAGTCCCCTGCAGACGCTGAGCCCCGCGATGCTGCGCCATTCGCGTCTTCCCGTCTACAAGGACACCATCGACAACATCATCGGCGTTTTGCCCACGAAGGTGTTTATGAAAAACCGCCTGCAGGGCGAGCATACGCCGATAGCCGACATGCTGGTAAAGGTGATCTACGTACACAAGACGCGCATGGTCTCCTCCATCATACGCGAATTTCGCAGATACCGCCTGCAGATGGCCGTGGTGCTGGACGAATTTGGCGGCACGATGGGCATTCTTACCATGGAGGATATCATGGAGGAGATCGTCGGCGACATCTTCGACGAGCGCGACGACGTGGAGGAGGAATTGGTCGAGGTGGGGCCCGGCTCCTATCAGCTAAGCGGCGACATGAACATCTACGATTTTTTCAACGCCATCGAGTACGATCCCCCCGCCGACTTTGAGACCCACTACACGACCGTGGGTGGCTGGACGACGGAAAAGCTGGATCGCTTTCCCAAGGCCGGAGACAGCTTCACCTTTGACCGCATCACCATCACGGTGCTTGAAGCCGAGCCGCATCGGGTAAACACTGTGCGCGCGGACGTGACGCCCGCCAAGGAGGAGGACGAATAGCCATGGGAAAGGCCGAAACGCTTGAGCGCTACCGCAAACTGAACCTCAGTGCGCCCCGGGGTGGCATCGTGTTTGCAGGCTCCTCCCTGATGGAGCAGTTCCCCATCGAGCGCTTTGCAAAGGAGGACGGCATAAATGTCCTCAACCGCGGCATCAGCGGCTATGTGACAAAAGAGCTGCTTGAAAACCTGAATATCTGCGTATTGGATCTTGCCCCCTCTCGCCTGTTTATCAACATCGGCACAAACGATTTAAGCCAGAAGGAATGCAGCCCTGCGCTTTTGATGGAGCGCTACGCCGAGATCCTTGGCCGGATACGAGATGCGCTTCCCAAGGCCGAGATCTTCGTCATGGCCTACTACCCGGTAAACCCGGACGTCGCATCAGGCGGCATGCGCGAGGTTTTGCGCGTTCGCAGTAATGACAAAATAAACGGCGCAAACGCCCTGCTGCCAGCGCTGTGCACGCGCTTTGGCGCGCGCTTTATTGACGTAAATGCGCCGCTCAAGGACGCGCTTGGCCGCTTGAAGGCGGAGTACACCACCGAGGGCATGCACATAAACGAGCAAGGCTACCGCGCCGTCTATCCGCTGTTCAAGCAGTATTTAACCTGCAATTAACCCTGAAAGTGCAAACTTCCTGAAACCTTTTGCAGAGCATTCCGTCTGATTATTTGCTGTCGCAAAGACAGACGATAAAGAAAAGAGGTATTGGATCATGAAAAAGCTTGTATCTGTAGTGCTGGCCGTTTTGCTTCTCGTCTCCGCCTTCGCCGTGGCTGAGCCTATGCTTGGCGGTTGGACCGCTTCTGAGTCCCCCGAGATCACCGATGAGATCAAGGCCCTGTTCGACAAAGCCATGGAAGGCCTTGTAGGCGTCAACTACGTGCCCGTTGCCTACCTTGGAAGCCAGGTCGTCTCCGGCACCAACCACTGCATCCTGTGCCAGGCCACAGTGGTCTATCCCGGCGCGCAGCCCGGTTACGTGCTGGTCTACCTGTATGAGTCCCTGGATGGAAACGTTGAGATTCTGAACATCGCGGACCTGAGTCTGGGCGATTTTGTCGAGTACGGCGAATAAGTTTTAATGATAGAAAAAAGAGCCTCCGTTGCCGCTTGGCAACGGAGGCTCTCTTTTACTTCTTTGATCAGGACCTGCATGTATGGTGTCAGCTTACCATAAAAAGAAGCAACAAAAAACTGCCGCAAAATCTCTGCGGCAGCCTTTTGTTTGTTTGCGAAGACGCGGAAAAAACCGCGGTTGAAAAAACGTACTGTTTAGCGCTTGCTGAACTGGGGAGCCTTTCTTGCAGCCTTGAGACCGTACTTTTTGCGCTCCTTCATTCTGGGATCGCGGGTGAGGAAACCAGCCTTCTTGATGGCGGGCTTCAGCTCTTCGTCGGCCTTCACAAGGGCTCTTGCGATGCCGTGGCGGATGGCGCCGGCCTGGCCGGTGTAGCCGCCGCCCTTTACGTTCACCAGCACGTCGAAGCGGCCACTGGTCTCGGTAAGGGTCATGGGCTGGCGAACGACGGTCTTCAGGGTCTCAAGGCCAAAGTACTCGTCGAGGCCGCGCTTGTTGATGGTGATGTTGCCGCTGCCCGGGATCAGGCGGACGCGGGCGATCGCTTTCTTTCTTCTGCCTACTGCGCTGAAGGTATTTTCTGACATGTGATTCGTCCTCCTCCCTGATTACTTGATCTCGCAGGCTACGGGCTGCTGAGCGGCATGCGGATGTTCGCTGCCGGCGTAAATCTTGAGCTTCTTGAGCATCTTGCGGCCAAGAGGACCCTTGGGGAGCATGCCCGCAACGGCCTTTTTCACCGCGAAGCAGCTCTTGTTTTTGATCAGGTCGCGATACTTGGTTTCCTTCAATCCGCCCGGATAACCGCTGTGATGGTAGTAGATCTTCTCGTCCAGCTTGTTGCCGGTGAGCACGACCTTATCGGCGTTGATGATGATGATATAATCACCGGTGTCAACGTGAGGAGTGAAGGTGGGCTTGTGCTTGCCACGCAGGATGTGCGCAGCCTTGCTGGCCAGACGGCCCAGCACAACGCCGTCAGCGTCGATCACGTACCACTTACGTTCGACCTCGGCGGGCTTTGCCATAAAAGTGTTCATTGAACATCCTCCAAAATCAATATCAATACTGATGTCTCCGGCATGAGGTCAGCATGCCCGATAATTCATCAAACGCCCGGGGCTATGAGCGGATTGACACGAAGGATATTATACATCCGCACACTTATTGCTGTCAACACCACGGAAACATTTAACAAAGTATATTTCATACCAAACGGCAGGGCGCGCTACTGTACAAGCCCTGCTCCCTGTGCTATAATAAAAGCAAGCTTTACAATAAAGATCGGGAGGCTTTGTACATGGAACAGACTTGGCGCATGACGACGCCCGAGGTATTTGTGGATCACCAGGCGCAAAAGCGCTCCGGTCACATGGGGCACGCACTGGTGCGCTGCAAAAACGGCGACATTCTGGATTTTTATTCCAACGTGGATTACGACCGCGTGCACGGGCACAGCGGCTACGGCTGGATGGAGTACAGGCGCTCCCATGACGGCGGAAGGACCTGGGATCAGGCCCAGGTGCTTGAATACTCGCGCAGGGTATATGACGAAGGCGTGCACACCGCGCTTTGCGAAAAGGCCGTATGCACCCAGGACGGCACGATCTGCCTGCTGTTTCAAATAACCGACGCGTCCCTCCCCATCGCCTGCGAGCCCTGGAGCCCGCCCACCTATATCATAAGCCGCGACAACGGCCTTACTTGGAGCGAAGGCCGCGAGGCCTGCCCGGCAAAGGGGCGCATCTACGACGCGCTTTCGCGGGGCAACAGCATACATTTTTGATGCAGCGAAACGAGCATTTTATCGGCACCCTGCCGGAGCACGATTTTGCGCTGTATCAAACAAAGGACGTTTCAAAGGGCTTTGAGCTGCAAAGCGTGCTTCCGATCGACGGCCTTGGCAAGGGCTACTGCACGATGGAATACTGTGCGGACGGAAGCCTTCTGGCCTACGTTTACGATAGCCGCTCCGAAGATCATATGCCCTACTGCATAAGCCAGGACGGCGGCGACAGCTGGAGCGAGCCGAAGCTTTCGTATTTCGACAAGCTCATACGAAATCCCCAGCTGGTGCGCACCGCGGACAACTGGTTTTTGCACGGGCGCAACGGCAACAATGGCGACGGGCTGGTGCTCTATTCCTCCAAGGACGGCATCCATTGGAGCGAGGGCACGATGGTCATTCGCCGCCCCGGCCCGGGCACGGGCTATTATTCCAATAATCTGTACCTGCCTGACGAGCGCAGGCTTCTGATACAGTTTTCGCACGTATACGATTTGAACCGCGTAAACATCATGCACATGTGGATAGAAAATACCTGAGGGAGGTTCACTATGGATCGGATCATCACCGTCGCCATCATCGGGTGCGGCGGCAGAGGGCTGGGCGCTTTTGGAAAGCCCATGCAGACGAAGTTCCGCGACCGCTTTCACGTGGTCGCCATCTGCGATATCAACCCCGCCATGCTGGCAAATGCCCGCGAGGCGCTCATGCTGCCCGAGGACAGCTGCTTTTTGAGCGAGGATGTGTTTTTTGAAGCAAAGCGCGCAGAGCTTTTAGTCATCGGCACGCAGGATCAGGATCACGTGCGTATGGTGCTAAAGGGCCTGCAGCTTGGCTACGACATCATGGTGGAAAAGCCAATCTCCTCCTCCCGCGAGGAATGCGCGAAGCTTCTGACGGCCCAGCGCGAAAGCGGCAGGCGGGTGTTCGTGGGGCATGTGCTGCGCTACGCGCCGGCCTTTGTAAAGGCGGACGAGCTCTTGCAAAGCGGCGTCATCGGGCAGCTGATCTCCATAAACGGCACAGAGCAGGTGTGGTACGGGCACTTTGCCCACTCCTACGTGCGCGGCTCCTGGCGGCGCAGCGAGGACTCCACCCCCATGATCCTTGCAAAGAGCTGTCACGATCTGGATCTGATCCAGCATTACGCCCGGGCGCGCTGCGTAAGCGTTTCCTCCGTGGGAAGCCTTCGCTGGTTCAAGGCCGAAAACGCTCCCGAGGGCGCAGCAAAGCGCTGCACTGAATGCAAATACATGGAGACCTGTCCCTACAGCGCAAAGCGCCTGTACATCGACCGCATGAAGAACAGGCCGGACTACATCTTTTCCTCCATCATCGTGCGCCCGAAAAAGCTGACCCTGGAGACCGCCTGGGAGGCCATCCGGACCGGCCCCTACGGAAGGTGCGTCTACTTCTGCGACAACGACGTGGTGGACAACCAGCAGTGCCTGATGCGCTTTGAAAACGGCGTGACCGCTGTTTTCGACATGAACGCCTTTACCGGAAACGGCGGAAGGCTGCTAACCCTGCACGGCTCGCTCGGCGAGATCATCATAAACGAGACCGAGGACTATCTGCGCATCAAGCGCTACGGCGTTGAGGAGCCCCAGGACATCGCCCTTTCTTCGCTCGATTCAAGCGGCAGCGGCCACGGCGGCGGAGACGAAGGCATCGTGCGCGGCCTGTACGACATGCTGACCGGGAAGATCGCGGAGGTGTCCTCGCTTGAGGAATCGCTGGAAAGCCACCTGATCGGCATCGCCGCAGAGGAATCCCGCCTGCGCGGCGGCGAGACGGTGATGGTGCATTAAAGCACTGCCCTAATAAAAAAGCGCGGGGCGCTGCCGTTTTCCGGCAACTGCCTCGCGCTTCTTTTATAGCTGTCAGGCGCGCTTTAGCTTTTCCACGTAGTCCAGTTTTTCCCAGCTGAGATCCAGATCGCTTCTGCCAAAGTGGCCGTAGGCCGCCACCTGCGCGTAGACGGGCTTTTTCAGCTGCAGGCGCTCGATGATCGCCGCCGGGCGGAAATCGAACACCTTGGAAACCAGCCTGCCCAGCTCCTGATCGCTCATTTTGCCGGTGCCGAAGCTGTCCACCATGACGGAGACGGGGTTGGCTACGCCGATTGCGTAGGCCAGTTGGATCTCGCACCTGTCCGCAAGGCCCGCGGCGACCACGTTCTTTGCGGCGTGGCGCGCAGCGTAGGCCGCGCTTCTGTCCACCTTGGTGGGATCCTTGCCGGAAAAGCAGCCGCCGCCGTGACGGCCCATTCCGCCGTAGGTGTCCACGATGATCTTGCGCCCGGTAAGGCCGCTGTCGCCCTGCGGGCCGCCCACGACGAAGCGCCCGGTGGGATTGATGTAGAACTTGGTGTTTTCGTCCAGTAGCTCGGAAGGGATCTCGTGCCGGATCACCAATTCCATCATGTCGCGCTCAATCTGCTCGTGCGTGACTGTGGGGTCGTGCTGGGTGGAAAGCACCACCGCGTCCACGCGCACGGGCTTGTCGTCCTCGTACTCCACGGTGACCTGCGCCTTTCCGTCCGGGCGCATGTAGTTAACCAGGTGGTTTTTGCGCACCCAGGCCATACGGCGGGTAAGGCGATGGGCAAGCGCGATGGGCATGGGCATATATTCCGGGGTCTCGTTGCAGGCGTAACCGAACATCATGCCCTGATCCCCCGCGCCGGTCTCCATGGCGTTGGTCTTGCGGCCCTCCAGGGCGTTGTTCACGCCCATGGCGATGTCGGGCGACTGCTGATCCACGCACACCAGAACCGAACAGCTTTCGCCGTCGAAGCCGTACTTGGCACGGTCGTAGCCGATGTCCAGCACCTTTTTGCGCGCAAGGGAGGCGTAATCCACGCTGCAGGCAGCGCTGATCTCGCCCATGATCAGAATGAGCCCGGTGGTGGCGATGCACTCGCAGGCCACGTGGGCGTTTGGATCCTTTTCAAGGATCGCGTCCAGGATCGTGTCGCTGATCTGGTCGCAGATCTTATCGGGATGTCCCTCGGTAACGGATTCGGATGTGAACAGCTTTCTCACTTTCAAATGCTCCTTATGCATAAAATAATAACCCGCCCCATTGGGCGAGTCTCATGCAAACAAGAGCACCCGCCTCATCTTTCAAAGCCCAGTGGGCTTTGCGGGAATTGGCACCGGTTTTACCGGTTGCCGGGTTTCACAGGGCCCGTCCCTCAACCACTCTTGATAAGGCACGTTATCGATGTAATTATAAGCGCAGCGCAAATCGGCACAAGCAAGAATGGGTTAATTCTTGCCATGTTCATTTGTAACGGTACAAATCCTTCTGCTCTTACTATTATTGATTGACAAGCTTTGGTAAATTCCGTAAAATACTCTTAAATAAATGTACTGCAGGAGGTCCCCATGTATACCGAGCTTTTCTTTGACGATTACCGGCTGCTCGGCCGGGCGGGAACGACGCGCGATTACGGAAAACCCGAGTGCATCGCAGAATACTTTGACCCCGATTACAGCACGGACTATTTCTCCCCCTGGGTATTTAGGCGCGGGGAGGATTTTTTCATGCTCTACCTTGGCCAACAGCGCAGCCTTGGCACGATGGCGCTGCTGGCAGCGCGTTCCGAAGACGGCGTACACTTTCAGCCGCTTCTTTGCGGCAGCAGTAATGTCCTTATGGAGCTTTCGCCGGGCGAGGAGCCGGCCTGCATCGTGGAGGACGTGTTTGCTCCCACTAAAGAGCGCTACAAGATGATCATGACAAAGCACTATAAGGAGCGCTTTCATGTGCGGGCGTGCGTTTACGCCTCCCCCGACCTTTTAAGCTGGACAGTGTTTCTTGACGAGATCCCAAACTGGGGCTGTGAGCCCGTGGGCGGCGCGTTTTACAATGCCCATCGCCAGTGCTACACCATCCTTCGCCGTCCCACCTGGGGAAACCGCTGCACGGGCTACAGCGACACGAAGGACTTTAAAAGCTTCACGCCCTACGAATTGTGCCTGCATCAGGACGCGTTGGATCGCCCTTTGGACGAGATCTACGGCATGAGCGCGTTTGCCTATGCGGGGATGTACATCGGCTTTCCCCTTTTGTACACGGATAACCCGCCCTCCCGAAAGACGAAGTACACCTCCGGCAGCATCGTGCCGCAGCTTGGCTATTCCTGGGACGGGCATCACTTTTTGCGCAGTCTTCGAAAATCCTTTCTGCCCGATTATGCGGGAAAAGAGATGCTGCTTTGGCTTTCCACGGCGCTGGAGCAAAAGGACGGAAGCCTGCTATTGTACTGCGCCATGAGCCCGGAGGGGCACGGTGCCGCCTTTGCAAGCCACCAAAACGGCCGCATACGCATCTACCGCCTGCGAAAGGACAGCTTTATCGCCTTGAACAGCGAAGCAGACGAAGCCACCGTGACCACGCGCGAATACCTCTACGAGGGCGGTCCGATCAGCGTGAACCTTTGCGCCGAGCATGCGACGATGGCGCTGATCGACACAAGCGGCGAGCATCCCGCGTCCCAGGCCTGGGGCACGGACGAAAGCGCGCCGGGCTTTGACCACAGTGACTGCGTGCCCTTTTCGGGCGACAGCACCTGCTGGCATCCCGTCTTTGCGGGCGGAAGCTATGAAAAGTTCAAGGGGCGCGTGCTCATCATGGAGATCAAATATACAAACGGCTCCCTCTACTCTGTGAGCGGGAGCCTTAGGCCCTTGACCAACACCCAGTCCGCAAGATACCGGGGACTTGGCGTCATCTCGGAGTATTGAAAATCTCCTCTGGCAGGACCTGCGCGTTAAGCACGCGATAGGCGGGGCTGTAGGCGTCTTTGTAGGCTTTGGAATGCGAGGGCAGGAAGCCTTCGTCAAGCACCCTTGCAGCCGCCGCTTGCATCCTTACGGAAGCGTCAAGAAGCAGGCAAAAGTCGTATACGTCCTTGCGCGTGAAGGAGAGCGGCTTTGCTGCGGACAAAAAAAGCCAGTCTGCGATCCGCTCCTCGCTTAAGCCAATCGCCAGCGCGGGCCTTAGATTGAGCCGCACCCAGTCGGGGCTGAGCGCCTCGGCAAGGGGCTCGTTCAGCGTCGCCGTAAGCTCCTTCGTCTCCGCGCGCAGCCGAAGCAGCGCCCGCTCCTTGGAGGCGACCAGATGTCCCGGCCCTAACAGGGCCTGAAAGGCGAATTTTACCGCATCCTCCTCGTTCATCAGGGGATAGCGCGCCGTCTGCAAGGAAAGCAGGCGGCGCATTTCATCAAAATACGCTTCTTTCATCGATCAGATCCCGTCCAGCTCCTCCGTGAGGCGGCAGATCTCGTCGATGATCTTACCGATGTAATCGATGGTGGCGTTCAGGGGTCCGTCGGTCGTCACGTCCACGCCCGCGATTTTGGCGTGTCCCACGGGATCCTGCGTGCCGCCCGCGGCAAGGAAGCGCTTCCAGTCCTCCACGGCGCTTTGTCCCTCCTTTTGGATGCGCAGCATTGCCTGCGTGGCCACGGTCAGGCCCGCGCTGTAGGTATAGGAGTAAAGGCCCATGTAGTAGTGCGGCTGACGCATCCAGGTAAGCTCCGCCCCCTCAGGGATCTCGACCGCGTCGCCCCAGAAGAGCTCAAGATTTTTTCTGAAGATGTCGCTTAGCACGTCCGCGTTCACGCTGCCGCCCTCATCGATGATGCGGTACACCTCGCGCTGATACCAGGCCTCGCGCAGGTGCGTGACGAAGTTGTGGTAATAGGTATTGCTGATCAGGCTCGACAGCACCCAGCGGCGGAAGCGCTTGTCCTGGCTGGTCTGGGTGAGGTAATGCGCAAGCAGCAATTCGTTCATGGTGGAGGGCGCTTCGATCAGGTACATGGAGGGATCGCAGTCATAGTAGGACTGCGCAAGGTCGCTGTACATCGACTGCCCCGCGTGCCCCAGCTCGTGCGCCACGGTGAAGACGTCCGCCATGCGGTCGTTCCAGTTGAGCAGGATAAAGGAATTGCGCCGATACAGGCCGGAGCAGAAGCCGCCTGTGCACTTGCCAACGTTCTTTGCAAAGTCGATCCAGCGCTCCCGGTAGGCCCTGTCCACCATCTCCACATAATCCGGGCCAAGGATGGAGAGCGCGTTTTTGACGTACTCAAGCGATTCTGCGATGGTCACCTTGGGATCGTATTCGGGGTCCAGCGCGATCTTAAGATCTGCAAAGCTGATTTTGTCCAGCCCATGCTTTCTTTCAAGCAGCTTTGCGTATTTGTGCATGTGCGGGGCAAGGCGCTCGGTGATCAGGTCGATCTGGCGGTCGTACATTTCCCGCGTGACCCGCTGGGGAAACAGCAGGCTGTCGTACACATCCTTAAAGCCCCTCAGCTCCGACATCGTTTTTTCCTGCGTGACCTGGGCGTTATAGGCCGCGGCGGTGGTGTGGCGGTACTTTTCGAGCGTACCGTAAAAGCGCTTGAATGCGGCGCGGCGAACGGCAGTGTCCGCCTCCAGCTCGTAGTCGTCCTCGTAGAGGGAGTAGCCCATGGGATACTGCTTTCCATTCACCTCGAAGGGGTCAAAGGCGATATCCGCAAGCTTCATCGTGTTGTAAACGGTGTAGGGCGTATCCAGCGAGCGCCCAAGCGCGGTCAGCGCCTTTTCCGTTTCCGGAGAAAGCCTGTGGGGCTTTTTGTCCATCAGCTTTTTGATGTAGTTGCGGCAGCCTGCGGCAAGCCCGAGCGCCTTTTTAAGCTCCTCATCCGGCGCAAGCAGGATCTCGCTGTCCACAAAGGACATATCCTTTTGCAGGTGGGTGATCTCGTCGCTCACCTTTTCGTCGCGCTCACGAAGAAGCGTATCGGTGTAATCCGTTTCCACTGCCAAGGAGCTATACGACCAGATGCGGCTGATCGCCTGCTGGATGAGTTCCATTTCGTCAAGGCAGCGAACGATATTCGCCGCCGTATCGAGCTTGCCCGCATAGTCCCTGACCAGCTTTTGGACCTTGCCCTTTGTGTCCTCAAGCTCCGCCCACATCTGCTGTTCGTCTTCGTAGATCAGGCCAAGATCCCACTTTTGCTCTTCGGGCGCCTGGCTTCGCTTCAATAATTCCATAGAGTGTTTCCCTTCCTTCCATGCGCTCAGCAGCCCTTGCGGCCGCTTTTGTGATCCTCAAGTGTGCAGGCGGCGGGAGAACCGTATTCGATCAGTCCCGCGTCCGCCGGATCGATGGAAACGCGCCCGTCCTCAAACACGAAGGCCGGAACGCCCACGTCGCCGATTGCCTTGCAATGATCGAAGATGGGATTGCTGTCCCTGAGCCTGATAAAGGCGCTGAGGTTTCGAATGTTTTCGCCGATGTTGATGTACTCAAATTCGTCCTCCCGTCCCTTGATCTGCTCGTAAACATAATCGCAGTAAGGGCAGGTAGGCATGCTGTAGATCTTGATCATCGTACCCTCCCAAAATATAAGGTCTGTGCCTGAGCTTTATTCTTCGGCGTCAAGCTTTTCAAAGCGGCGGAAGGTCTTTCCGTCCCTGGTCAGCGTTTCAAGCCACATGTCGGCTGGGCGCACCCACAGGCCGCCCTCGCCGTAGAGCGCGCGGTAGACCACCATGGGCGTTTCGTCCTCCGAGTGACGGGCCACGCCCAGCACCTCGTATTCGTTGCCCTTGAAATGGCGGTATCTGCCGGGCTGGATGGCGCTTTTTGCTTCTTCGTAGGTCATGCCGGTCAAAAATCAAATTTTTCGATGGAGGTGCCGGTGCAGTACTGCTTTTTCAGCTCCTGCAGCTTTGCGGCGGTCTCCGTTTTGCAGTGCGCCTGCTGATATGCTGGCTCCGTCCAGGTCTCGACCAGCAATAGATCGTCCGGCGCTTCCGCGGCGAAGAAATAATCGTAGCGGCAGTTTCCCTCCTCCTGCATGGAGTTTGCCCTTACGCCAAGCTCGCACAGCGCCCTGTAAAAGGCTTCCCTCTGCCCCGCTTTGCAGTGATAGGTCACATTCCAGGTAAGCATGATTTTATCCTCCGTCCTTCTTATTGTTTTGCAAGCGCGTTTCCAAGCGCCCAGGCCTTTTTCATTTCCTCCGGAAAGACCGTTTCGTGCCGGACGCGCTTGGCCTCGGGATCAAACATCGTCCAGGGCCAATCGGTTTTGGAGTAGTCCTTAAGCTGCAAGGTATCGCCGGAAACGAACGCCGTGCAGGGGCCGACAAAGCTCTCGAGCGTCCTTCGATAGTTTTCGACGAGTCCCGCGTACATGCCCTCCGGCGCGTTGCTGGTCATGATCAAAAGCACCGGGATGCGGCGCAGGGTGCAGCAGGGGTTCTGCCTGTTGTAGGTGAGGTTTTGAAAGATCAGCCGCTCGTACAGGGCTCTGAAGGACGCTGTCAACTCCGAAAGATAGTTGGGCGAGGCGATCATAAGCCCGTCCGATTCGCGGATCGCGTCAAGCACTGGCGTTAAGCCGTCTTTGCAGATGCAGTGCCCCTTGTGCTTTTCCTATTTGCAGCCGAAGCAGGAGATGCAGCCGGTATACCTTTCCAGCCGGAACAGGTCAAAGCGGGTGATCTCCGCCCCCGCGGCGGCTGCGCCCTGCTGCGCCTGGGTCAAAAGGGTATCGCTGTTAAAGCGCATGCGCGGGCCGGCGTTTACGGCGATGATCCTGCTCATATCAGTTCCTCCAATTCGTTATGTGCCTTAAAAGTCCTTTTTTATCCCCAGTATTTTGCGTCGATCATACGGTACTGCAGCGCCTCGCTCACGTGCGGGGTATCGATCTCCGGGCTTCCGGCAAGATCGGCTATGGTGCGGGCGACCTTGATCACCCGCGTGTAGGCGCGGTTGCTTAGGCCCATCTTTTCGCTTGCGGCGTTCATGATCGCGCGGGATCTTGCGGTCAGGGGGCAGTATTTGTCGATGGTTCCGGGGCCAAGGCGCGCGTTGCAGGCGATTTTCTCCCCTGCGTAGCGCTGGCGCTGAAGGCTTCTTGCCCTTTCCACCCTTTCGCGTATCGCGCTTGAGGGTTCGCCCTGCGGGGCCTCGGCCAGCTTCTCCGGCGGAATGGATTCCACCTCGATGTGCATGTCGATGCGGTCAAGCAGCGGGCCGGAGATGCGGCTAAGGTAGCGCCGGATGTCCAGGGGCGTGCAGCGGCACTGCCGGGTCCTGGAGCCGTAGTTTCCGCAGGGGCAGGGGTTTGATAGTGTCTGAACGGAATACCTTAAGGTGTCGCATGCAAACAGGATCGCCCCAAAACACCCGGCCAAACCCCTTAAACACACTGCATTCCTGTTCAGATTCAACTTGTGAAAATGAACGCCTAATTGATTATAACACACAGAGTGTTGTTTTTCAATTAGTCATTGTTATTCAACAGTGTAAAGCGCTTTTATTGCCGTACACGCAGTTTTTCTACCTCCAGTTTGCGTTTTTCATTTCATCCACCAGGATCTCACATATTCACCGATATCCACCTCAGCGTGCAAATACCGGATTAGTATCTCTGCGCAGGCGTGACTATCACTGTCGGCTTTGTGGTGGTCTAGTTCAATTTTGTAATACCTGCACATATCATTCAATCGATGGCTCATATTAGGCAGTATTGCCCTTCCAATTCTGACGGTACAGGCATAGTTCACCCTGTCTTTCCACGTTATACCATAGTCGAGAAGGCATTTCTTTAGTACACCCATATCAAATGGAGCATTATGCGCGACAAGGATACCACTTGTCAGCAGCGGCTTGATTCTGGGCCATAACTCGCGGAATGTCGGAGCATCAGAAACGGTCGTCTCGCTAATTCCTGTCAACTCTGAATTGAAGGCGTCGAACTTCTCCTCCGGATTAACATAGCTGAAGAACTCATCAGTTATTCTACCGTTTTCAACGACAGATATACCTATTGCACTCATTCTGTCGTTTTTTGAATTGGGCGTTTCTACATCAAAACAGACATATCGGTTTGACTTTCTTGTAAACAGTGGCACAGTTGTAGTCGAGCTTCTGACCACTTTCCCAGCCAGCCGGGCTGCCAGCAACGTATTACGCTTGTCCACTGTTACATTTTTGACGCAATAGGCGATTGCCTTTTTTTGACCCACGAGCACCATGCTTTTCTTAGCCCTCGTTACTCCCGTATACAAAAGGTTACGCTGGAGCATGGCGAAATGCGTCATCATAACAGGCATGACTACAACAGGATACTCTGCGCCTTGGGCTTTATGTACTGTTGTAGCATAAGCCAGCACGATTTCATCTAACTCTGTGGCATCATACTCGACTTTTCGATCGTCAAAGAGAATCGTTAAAGTCCTGTCCTCCAGGCTGATGCTTTGTACCGTTCCAATGTCGCCGTTAAAAACCTCTTTATCATAATTGTTTCTGATCTGCATCACCTTATCGCCCGTGCGGAAAGCAAATCCACCACGACGCAGTTCCAGCGTGGTATTTTCCTTGCCGGTTACCGGTGGGTTGATTGCCTCTTGCAGCAGCTGATTGAGATTTGACGCTCCCACAAGCCCGCGCTGCATTGGTGTCAAAACCTGAATCGTCTGCGGAGTTACCTTATAAAACTTTGGCAGGCGGTTCTTTACCAAATCGACAATAAGTGATGCTGCCTTTACCGGATCATCGCATCCCTGATAGAAAAAGTCTGTGTCTGGACCATTCGACAAATCCGGGTATTCACCATGGTTGATTCTGTGAGCATTTGTGATAATTCTGCTGGCTGCTGCCTGGCGAAAAATCCTTGTGAGCGTAATTACTGGGAACACTCCGCTTTCAATCATGTCTCTTAGCACATTTCCTGCGCCGACCGATGGCAGCTGGTCCACGTCTCCCACAAAAATCAGTCTCATTGAATCAGGAACCGCACGAAGAAGCGCATACATCAGCAGTACATCCACCATAGAGCTCTCATCAATAATAAGCACATCGCCCTCAAGCGGATTGTCCTCTTTTCTTTTGTAGCCCTCCGGCGGCTTGAATTCGAGAAGCCGATGAATGGTTTTAGCCGTCAGGCCAGTCACCTCAGACAGTCGTTTCGCAGCACGCCCTGTAGGCGCTGCAAGAAGAACGTTCATGCCTGAGAACGCACGGATAATGCCAAGAGTTGTCGTACTCTTTCCGGTTCCCGGTCCGCCAGTCAGTATCATTACTTTACTGGTTAACGCTGTTCTTATCGCCTGCAGCTGCGTCTCATCGTATTCGATGTTGCCCGCAAATTGCAATTGTTCAACTACTGAGTTCAACACTGGCCCGTTCTTTATTTGGGTCAACCGGGTTTGAACTCCGACTTCGGCAAAATAAAACGGTGGCAGATAAATAGCGTATTCGTCTTCCTCCGGTATAGGTGTGACAATTACATCCTCCGCCCGTATCATTTCGTCCAGAGTTGCGGACAGGTGTCCAGCGTCAACATCCAGGAGTTTAGATCCTGTTTCAAGCAGCTGATCACGTATTGCATAGCAGTGACCATCTTCAGCCAGCTTGTTCAGCGTATACATCAGACCGCTGCGCAGGCGTACAAAGGCATCCTTTTCGAAGCCGAGTTTTACCGCGATTGTATCGGCTGTTTTGAATCCGATACCCCAGATATCGTCTGCAAGCTGATACGGGTTTTCCTTTACGACATTAATGCTTTCTGCGCCGTATTGTTTGTAGATTCGGGTGGCATGAGCTGTACTTACATCATGTCCCTGCAAAAAGAGCATAATGGTTTTGATTTCTTTTTGTTCTGCCCACGATTTCTTAATACGCTCAACCCGAATCTTGCCTATGCCTGTTACGCGGATCAGGTCATCAGGCCTTTCCTCGATCACAGTCAGTGTCTCAACTCCGAATTCACGTACAATGCGTTTGGCGAACTTCGGTCCTATTCCTTTCACCAACCCCGAGCCAAGATACTTCTCAATTCCGTACACAGTAGCCGGAAGCGTTTCTTCGAAGCTTTCAACTACAAGCTGTCGTCCGTATTTCACATCCACTTTCCACGTACCCGTTAGTGTTAGGACTGCACCGACGTGCACCTCGGGCATAGACCCCACAACTGTAACGAGGTCAAGAAAGCCTTTTGCTTTACATCTGATAACGGAATAGCCGTTTTGCTCATTTTGGTATGTAATCCGCTCCACTACGCAGCGTAGCTGTTCCATTATCCTTCACCCCACTTCCTTTACACCAATCCAATAGGCACTCCAGCAGCATCTTTATGTGAGGAATACCATCATCCAAGCAATCGCATATCTCACCATTTTGATCCTCTATTGATTGGACACGACCTCTATACCGTTAGCCAGAGCATAGTCAATCGTATTTCGGGTGCCGCCAGCGGAACCGTTGTAGTACGCAATCACACGATTACTGTGGTTCACCATCCACTCATTCCTTTGACGGAATACAGCATCGTGATAATGATCGCATATATTTTTTACCAGGTCAGAGTCTTTCAACAAGTCTATATACTGTTTCTGCCAGCAGTCATTCCATCTGCTCGCAAAGCCTGGCCACGGCGTCGCCGCGATCAAATGTATCATCGGATGCTCCTTTTTCTTCCGAACAACGATCTGTCCCGCCCAAATGTCTACCCCCATGGCGCACCCTGAGATGAACGTAGAATAGCCATCCGCAATAGCCTTATCAATCTGCGTTTCCAACCATGCCTTGATCTCGTCAGGGCTCTCATTCAGCTTCTCCGGGCGGTGTCCGGTGAAGCAGCATCGGTGAAGCCTCAGTTCTACTTCGT
>CADBNW010000195.1 GCA_902796025.1 uncultured Eubacteriales bacterium | reverse complement strand
GGCGTGGAACGCGCTGTCCCACAGCCACAGCCAGCGGTGGGGCAGGCGGTTGGGGGTGGTCCAGCGCTGGTTGAACTGCCCGTCCGCCGTGTAGACCTGGGACTTCATCACCGAAACGCACTTCAAAAACGTAAGCCGCATTTCCTCGTCCCGGGGCGCGAGCGCGTCAAAGCCCGCAAGCCAATCCACCCTGCGCTGCGCAAGCTCGTTTACCTGCGCCTGGCTGACCGGCTGGAAGCCCTGGGTGGAGAAGGAGAAAAGGCTTATCCCGTCGATGTCGCATTTCCAGAAGTGAAAGGAGGAATTGCCTGAGCGGTACACGCTGCCCTGCACGGTGCTGGTCACAGGCACCTGCCGCAGCGAGCGCAACTGCACGCGCCCCCGCCCGCACAGGCCGACGATGGTGTTTTGATTCAAAAACGTAAATATCACCGGCTGGGGCAGCCCCTGGGCGTCCCGCAGGGTGGCGCGGATCACGTCGGAGGCCACTACCTCGTATTCGATATCCTTTATGCCGTCCAGCAGCACGTAAAGGTCGAACATCTCGCTTGAATGGATGCGCACGCCAAGCAGATCGCCAAGCAGCGCGGCGTTGATGCAGCCGTGCACCCGGCACTCGCCCTCCAGTCCGCTGAAGGCGAACAGCGCCCCCTGTCCCCAGATGTTCGGAAGCCTCATAGACGTATCCTCCTCAGGTAAAATTGCGGCCAAAAACCATGTGCGTGTCAAATTGCCAGGGGTGCGACGCGTCTATATCGAACACCCGACCGCCGCGCAGGCGCTCCCTGTCCCCCTTGGGATCGAAGGCGCGCACGCCGTAGGCGTGGCAGCCCGCGCTGCCGTCGTAGCCAAGGCGTATGCCGCAGTAGGTCGCGTCGAAGGTATTGATGTGATCGTGTCCGCAGAAGATGCCCTTTACGTCTCCGCGCTGCAGGGCCGCCGCGAACATCCCGCTGTTCAGTTCCGAACAGCTGACCGCCTCGTTGTATTCTCCGTTCAGCCCGCAGCGCTCGGCGTTCATCAGCGGGGCGTTGAATTCGTACAGCGGGATGTGGAAAAACATGATCGACGGCAGCTTTCGTCCGAGGCTCTGTTCGATCTCCACAGAGCTGTTCCAGTACCACATGATCTGCTCAAAGCGGATAAATTCCCAGTCCGAGCCCGCGTGCAGGCGCTTAGGAAGCAAAAGCTCCCAGTAGGGCTCAAAGCCCAATTCGCGCTTTTCCGAGGGCGTTTCAAAGTCCTGATGGGAGTCAAGCGCCCAAAGGCCAAAAACGGGCTGCCCGCCTGCGTCCAGGATGGGCAGAAAATAGTTGCCCGTGCCGGGGATGTCCTTTGGCCCCGCCTTTGAAACGCAGTGGGGATAGCGCTCGTATACGCGCATCTGCGCGGGCTTGGATACGTCCGGAGAAATGTCGTGGTTGCCGAACACGTGCGCCCAGGGCAGACCGCGCTTTTCGATGGGCGAGGCGATGTCATTAAGCAAAAGCTCAAATTCCTCCATGGTGCTTTTGCCGGTCGTGTTGTCGCCGCCAAGCATCACAAACTGCGGCTTGGTCTCGTCCAATAGCTCCTCGATCAGCCGCAGCGTCCGCGCGTCCCGGTCCGGCGCGTAGTGCATGTCGCTCAGCATCAGTATGCGAAAGCGCCCGCTTTCGTCCATGCGCAGCGGTACTTTGGAGGCAAACGCGTCGGGAAGTGCCATTTTATATACTCCTTTGGAACGGGAAACACGATTTTAACCAGTTGCTTTTGGCTTATTGTACCCTACTTTACATTCAATTGCAAGCGCGGGGAGGCTAAGAATGGGCTTCTACACAATCTATTAACGCAATGTTAAAATAATAACATCTATGAACATAAATTTAACAAAATGGGCAGAGGTGTCCATTCTCCCTGCGGGCGCTCATTCCTGCCGGATGTACGCCTTCAGCACGTCCAGCAGCGCGTCCGCCTCCCTGGGGGCGTAGCGCGGAGAGATCGCCACGGTCACAAAATCGTATTCGCCCTGCGCCTCAAAGCGCGTATAGTCGTCGTATACGTGAAAGGGGACGAGCGGCTCCGGCCCGTTTACGCCCTGCATCAGCTGCTGGGGAAAGGAGCTTAGGCGGATCAGATCGCTTTGGCCGTCCATCAGCAGCTCCCTGGGGATGTCCGGGCGGGATCGTGGGTTTCGCACGTTGTCCAATTCGCTGATCAGCCGAAGCGCCAGCGCAAACAGCAGGTAGTTTGCTTCGTCCAGCTGCCTTTGCCGGTAGTAGCGGCCGATGTCGAGGCGCAGATCGGGCTTGAGCGTCAGCACGGTATTCAATACGTAGCCCGGCCCCGGCCGCCCGATGCCAAGGTCGCTGTGCGCGTCCACGTGGGTCACCCAAAACGGCGCGGTAAGGGACCCCTCCTCTATGCGCTTTAGCCAATAGGCAAGCGTGCCGTCGTGGGTCTCAAAGATCGCGCCGGGCTTTGGACGGGCGGCGCTCAAATGGCATTGCCCCTCCAGAAACGCCCGCACCCGCTCCGGCTCCCAGGGCTCGTGCCCCGAAAGCGCCGGGCGCTCCCCCGGCGCCGCCAGGGGACAGCAGTCCGCCAGAAAAAAATCCAGGTCGATGTCCAGTACGCGCATGCTTCCTCCACAAAACGGCTGCGCCCTTCGCGCTGCCCGCCCGCTGTTTACCGGGCAAGCGCTTTTGCGCACAGGGCGTTTTCTATAATAGTACGCCGCGAAGGTTGCGTTTACAACAGCCGCGCGGAGGTCTGTTTTTGTCCTTAACCGACTTTTAACAGTAATTTGTTAGCACTCACTATTGACGAGTGCTAACAACCGTGCTATAATGCACACGTGCTCAGGGGAAAGGGAGCCGGAAGACAGCCTCCCGCCCGGAGCGAAAGTAATAACGATCACAGTGAATGGAGGAATATATTATGTTGATGAGGAGCTTTTTTAACGACGATTTGTTTGATGGTTTCTTTGGAGATTTTGTCCGCCCGCAGGAGCGCACCCGCTATACCCGCCAGCTGATGAGCACGGACGTGCGCGAGCTTGAAAAAGGGTATGAATTGCACATCGAGCTG
>CADBNW010000194.1 GCA_902796025.1 uncultured Eubacteriales bacterium | reverse complement strand
GCCATGACGTCGCTGTGGTCGCCGAAAATGCTCAGCGCGTGATACGCCAGGGCGCGGGCGGACACATGGAACACAGCGGGCAGCTGCTCGCCTGCGATCTTATACATGTTGGGAATCATCAAAAGCAGGCCCTGGCTGGCGGTAAAGGTGGTGGTCAGCGCGCCGGCTACCAAAGAGCCGTGCACGGCGCCCGCCGCGCCCGCCTCGGACTGCATTTCGGCGATTCGAACCTTCTGACCGAACAGATTGGTGCGGCCCTGCGCCGCCCACTCGTCCGCTACCTCGGCCATCGGGGAGGAGGGAGTGATCGGGTAAATCGCGGCCACATCGCTGAACGCATATGCGATATGGCTGACAGCGGTATTACCGTCTACAGTCTTTTTGATGCTCAAGGTAATGAACCTCCTTAAAAAAGTGTGCGTAAAGTTGCGAAAAGCGCATAGCTTTGCATCATTTCCATTATATGCCCCGCGCGCTTCAAAGTCAATATTTCAAAAAGTTGCAATGCCGTAAAGTTCGATAATTTTCCACGAAAGTAAGCCGTGGCTAACAGATTTATACGCGATTTTGGGGCATTTTGCGCCTTTTGCGGATACTCTCGTTTCCTTTTCCCCGGCTGACCGCGCTGAAAGCCTGTCGCGTTTTTGAAACCAAAGCGCCGCACCGGGGGCTGCTAGTCATTTCGCCAGCAGCGCTTTGTCCAAACGAATAAAGCCTTCCACCGCACAGGCCGCATTACAGGGCGCAATGATACCATCCGTATTTACCTTACCCCAAAACTCCCCCATGCCCCGCCGTTTGCAGATACGATTAGTGGTATTTTTTTGTTATTTCTATTTACAACTTTCCAGTGCGGTGTTATAATAATGCCAAGACAACGAATAAGGGAGCGCCTATGAAAAACGAAACCCGCGTTTATTCCTTTGTGCCCCACGCACGTCCCCAGGCAAATCCGGAGGACAAAAACGAGCTTGGCCAAAATATCGCGCGCATCCGCCAGCAGCGGGGGCTTAGCCGTCCCCAGCTTGCCGAAAAGCTCGGCATGACGCTTGGCGGCGTTTCCGCCTGGGAGTACGGGCGCACAAGGCCGGACCTTGGGTCCTTAAAGCGCCTGTGCGAGGCGCTTGGCGTAAGCAGCGACGAATTGCTGGGCGTAGAGGGCGGCTTTTGCCTAAGCCCCAAAGAGCGCGAATTGCTTACGTCCTTCCGCAGCCTTCCGCAAAACGAGCAGGGCTACGTGGAGGGGCTGATCAGGATCATGCTTGGGCAGGGCGAAAACGCGCAGGCGCAGGCAGAGGAAGCCGCAAGCGCCCCCGCGCGCACGCGCAGGCCGCGGCGGCAGATACGCTCCTTCCCCCTGAGCCCCTTGAGCATGTGCGCGGGCGAAGGCATCTACCTGTCCGACGGCGGCCAGGGCGAAACCATCCGCCTTGTCGCCTGCGAAGAGCTGAAAAACTGCGACGAGGTGGTGCGCATCAGCGGCGACAGCATGGAGCCCCGCTTTCACGACGGCGACCTTGCGCTGGTGCAGCACACGCAGAGCCTGAGCGAGGGCGAGGTGGGCGTTTTTGTGATCGACGGCGAGGGCATGATCAAGACCTACGGGCGCGACGGCCTGCATCCGCTCAATCCCGCCTATCCCGTCATCCACCCCTCTGAGTACAGCGAGGTGCGCTGCTTTGGCCGCGTGCTTGGCCGCGTTGAGGAGGACATGCTTCCGTAATGTCCACAGACGACAAATGGGTGATGCGCGGCCTGCGCGAAAGCGATCCCGCCTGCCTGAAAAGCGCGGGCGAAGTGTCGGACTATATCGATGCGGTGGGCTTTTTGCCCCTGTTCAAAAACAGCGTGCGCGGCTTTTCCGTGGAGGAGCACGTGCCCTCCGCCTGGTGGTGGACGGACTATCCCCAGCGCGACCCCTGGCTTTGGCGCATGCAGCTTGCTGCCAGCAAGCGCTTCTGGTACGGAAAGCTCTTTGATCACTGCGCGGGCTTCGTATCCAAAAAGTGGATCCCCTGCTTTGCAAACCTAAGGCGCGACGGCTACGACTTTGATTCCCGCGTGGACGAGGGGCTTGTAAGGCCGATAGACAGAGACATCATGCGAATGTTTTCGGCTCAAAGCCAGTGCACGCTTTCAGACATCAAAGGCAGCGCAGCGGTCAAAACGGGCCTTGAGGGAGCGCTGACCCGCCTGCAGGCGCAGGGTTATCTATGCGTGTGCGATTTTCGTCAGCGCGTGAACAAGCAGGGCCTCCCCTACGGCTGGCACGTCTCCGTCTTTACGGAGCCTGAAAGCGTGTGGGGACAGGAATATGTCACAAGCCGCTATCAAAGCCGCGCCGCAGATTGCCTGAACGAAATGCTGCAAAGCGCCTTTCGCTTTTTCCCGGACGCGGACGAAGCGGCGCTCACCCGCCTTTTGAAGGGATAGGCCCTTTCCCCCATCCAAATCTGTAAAACGCCAAATAATAAAGCGGCAAGCCTTTCGTAACCCCTTGGCCCGTTTCCTTCAAGCGAAGGAGGGCAAAAGGAGCGTGCAGGCTTGCCGCCAAATTTATGCTTTTTTCCTCTTACATCGCCCCGCGCCGGGTGATCACGACCCAGACGGTGCGAAGCAGGATCTTGCAGTCCAGCAGCAGCGACCAGTTTTCGATGTATTCGCGGTCCAGCTGCACCACCTGGTTGAAGTCGCGGATCTTGCTGCGGCCGCTGATCTGCCAAAGGCCGGTGATGCCGGGCTTGGTGGACATCCTGCCGCGGTGGTAGGGCTCGTACCTTTCCCACTCGTCCAGCGTGGGCGGGCGCGTGCCGACCAGGGACATGTCGCCCTTCAACACGTTAAAGAACTGGGGAAACTCGTCCAGCGACAGATCGCGGATCCAGCCGCCGATGCCCTTTTTCCAGCTGCCGTCTGGGCGCTGGACCTGGCCGATGATGCGCGGATCGTGCTCCATTTTGAACATCAGATGATCCTGCTGCCCGTCGGCGGCGGCCACCTCCTGCTTGCGCTTTTCCGCGTCCAGATACATGCTGCGGAATTTGTAGATCCAAAAGCGCCTGCCGTTTTCGCCGATGCGCAATTGCTTAAAGAAGATGGGCCCGGGCGACGCGGCGTAGATGAAGGGGCCAAGGATCAGGGTCAAAAGCACCGTAAAGACGCTGCCCACAAGGCCGCCCAGCACGTCCATCAGCCGCTTCAAAAGCAGGTCGCGGCCCGATACGTATCCAAGGCTGGTGGTGATGGTGGCCTGGCCGCAGACCCACTCCACGTTTTTGTGGCGGGCCTCCAGCTGATCCATGCTGTTCATGGCGACGTGCACCGTGATGCCCATGCTCATGATCTCGTTGATCAGTTCGACCGGCATTTGCTCCCCCGCGGGGGTATCCAGATACACCTCGTCCACCCAGCTGTTGATGAGGTATTGGATGAGGGTGTCGCGCGTAGCAACAACATTCAGCGCCCCGATCTCCTGATCGCCGTGCTTGATGTGGGCGATCTCCTTTTCCGCCTCGCCCAGATCCCCGTCATTTTCCAAAAGCGCGGCGCCCACGAAGCGGTAGCTGTTGTAGTTGTGATTGACCAGGGCGGTGATCACGTCCTTCAGGCGGTCCTTTCTGGCAACCACCAGCATGCCCGTGTGGTTTTTAAGGTGCAGGCGCTTACGCAGATGCTCCTTCCACAAAACGCGCATGTTGAAGCACAGCAAAATGTAGATGGGCAGCGTGGGCATAAGCACCTCGACGATGTTGATGCTCTCGTTTCGCTGAAGCAGCACAAACACCACGAGGCCCACCGTGAGGTACACGGCCTGATTGAGCACCCCGCGCAGTTCCTTGTAGGAGTCGCGGCGGATGACGCTGTGGTAGGCGTCCATCAGTACCATGATCATAAGGTCGATAAAGGCCATGCCCACGCACAGCACCCAGAAGGTCGCGTCCCGAAGCATCGCCTGCCACGAGGTGCGGATCATGGCAGAGCCCAGCCAGGCCAGCTCCAGACAAAGGATGTCCAGACCCATAAAATCCAGATGCTGCGACCATCCGCTGGTTTTTCTCTTGTACATACTATGATCTCCTTGCAGCCGCCTTGCCCGTTGGGCGATAAAATGAAAGCGGTCTTAGACAGTATAGCGTTTATTTTGCCGTTGTCAAGTGCTTTGTGCCCGCTTTCGCGCGCGCTTTTCTTTTAGGCGTATGACGCGGCGTAAAAGCATCGGGCAGTTAAGCGCCGCGAACCAGTAGGCGCGGTCCGCCTTCCCCGCAAAGCCCAAATAGCGCGCGATCTCGAGAAGGAAATCCGTCCTGACCTTGCTTTTTTCCTTTGTCAGCTCCTTACGCCCCCGCCAGTCGTCCAGAAAGAACACGACGTAGCGCGCGTAATTTCGCATGCCAAGCGTCACGGCGCGCGCCTTTCCCTTTTCCGCAAAGTAGGCAAGGCGCTGACTGAACGCCTCCAGAATGCTTAAGGATCTGGGCGACAGGGGCTGGGCGGTGATGCTGCCGCCCCTTACCACGTAGAAATACAGGCACTCGTTTACCACGCTCACCTGCCCCGCCCTGCTTACGTAATGGTGCACCAGCCATTCGTCCTCATGGATCGCGCCTTTTGGAAAGCGCAGATCCTCAAACAGCGATTTGTGATACAGCTTGTTCCAGGCCACGGTGCCAAGATCCCGGTACGGGAAAAAGAGCTGATACCAGAATTCGTCCTCGCTGAGCCGGGCGGGAAAGCGCATGGGCGTTTTTTTGATAAGCGCTCCCTCGTCCGTCACCTTTTGAAAGCCGCACAGGGCCAGCCTGTCCCCGCTTTGAAGCAGCGCGTGCATGAGCGCATCATACAGCCCAGCGTCCACGTAGTCGTCCGAGTCCACAAAGGCCAGGTATTCCCCCGTAGCTGCGTCGATCCCGGCGTTTCTTGCGTCGGAGAGGCCGCCGTTTTCCTTATGGATCACCCGCACCCTTTCATCCCTCTGGGCGTATCGGTCGCAGATCTCGGGGCAGCGGTCGGGCGAGCCGTCATCCACCAAAATGATCTCGAGGTTTTGATACGTCTGGGCAAGGAGGCTATCCACGCAGCGGTTCAAATACTTTTCGACCTTGTAGACGGGAACGATCACGGAGATCAGGGGCGTTTTATCGCATTTGGGCGCTTCATTCATGCGCGCGTACCTCCTGTGTCAGCCTTCAGGCGCTTGAGCAGCTTGATTTTTCCGCGGGTCAGACGGTCTGCCAGCTCCAAAGAGCCCTGAAATTCCTCCGTGCGCCTGTAGATGAGAAGGAACAGAAGGTTTGGCAGGCAAAAGGAGATAAGCGCCCTTACGATAATGGTGGGGATAAGCGTCAGGCTCCACAGCGCGCACACGCCGTAGGTCGCGGCGCACACTGCGGCTGTGACTGACAGGTACCAAAGCAGGCTTTTTACGTAAGCCCCCGCATACCCGCGCGGAAAGACGAGCCGGAATAGATTTAAGATCAGCCAGGGCAGCTCCACCGCCGCAAAGGCGACGACCGTCGAAAAGATGACGCCGAAGATGCCGATATAGCGCACGGTGATCACGTTCAAAAGCACGTTCACGACGGCTGCCGTGAGCGGGCGGAAGCGGTCCTCGTACCAGATGCCGGCGGCGTCCTTGTAGATGTTGGTGATTCGGTTTACCTCGACCACATACAGGTACACCACAAGGCTCACCACAACGCTCATGGGCATCAGCAGCTCTTCCCCCGTCCAAAGGCGCATAAAGGGCTGGTACAGCGCCATCAGCATGCAGCAGCAAAGCCCCGTGATCCAGCAAAACAGAAATGTGAGCCTGCGAAAGTCCCAGTAGTTCTTTTCGCTGGTCTCGGTGAGCAGGCTGTTTCCGATGCCGGCAAGGGAGGAGGACAAAATCACCTCCAGGCACGCCCGCAGGGAGGAAACCACAAAATAGTAGTTCTGGTATACCGCAAGCTCGTGCAGCCCCAAAAAGCCGGATATGACCAGCGCGTCCGCCGCGTTCATCACCACGCCGCCGAGCCTTGCGGTGAACAGATCCCGCACCCGCGAAAGGATCAGGCGCTTCTTCTCCGGATCGAGCGCGCCGGAGGGCTTAAGATTCGGATAGTACCTGCCCGCAAAGTAAAAGCGGCAGACATTGTACACGATCTCAAAGCCCAGGCGCGCGATGAGGTACAGGTAATAGTTGTGGTATACGCACACCAGCAGGATGGACACGGCGTACTTGAGCGTATCCACAACAAGGTGGATCTTGTGGGCTACATCCAGACGCTGATGCGCGTCGAACAGACAGCCCTTGTAGGCAAACACCCAGTAGGACAGCACCGTGCCGCCAAGGTTCATGTAGTACAGGGTGCGAAGGCTCATCCCCTCCGGCACCGCGCCCTTTACGAGGGTCGGCACCAGGGGCGAGATCGCAAGCCCCGCGGCCAGAATGACAAGGCCGATCCCGTAATAGATCTTCCGGTACAGGTTCAAAAGCGCGCACAGGCTTTCCCTGTCGTCCTCGACGATGGGCTTATACATGCTGAACACCATCGCGCTGCCCACGCCCAGCTCCGCAAGGTTCAATACCTGCAGGATGGAGGCAAACAGGCTGTCCAGCCCCAGAAAGTCGACGCCCAGCTGATAAAGGAGCACCGTCCTCATCACGAAGGGGGCCAGCATCGCATAAAGCCGGTACGCGCCGCCGAAGACGACGTTGCGCGCTGCGTTTTTGCCGCGCTCCAGCTTTATGCCCGCGTTATGTGCTTCGTTCATGCGTTCTCCCCGCTTATGCCATTTGCGCCCGCATCTGCGTTGCGCTGTAATACCTTTTTGTACAGCGCCTGGGTTTTACGGGCGATATCCGGCCAGGTGTATTTTTGAGAAATCACTTCAAGGGCCTTTTGCCGGTACGACTGCGCCACCTCCGGATGATCGCACAGTTCCTGCAGCCTCTCCCGCAGCGCTTTGACGTCTCCTTTCGAGAAGCTCAGTCCCCCATCGCCCGTCACGTCCACGCATTCGCCGATGTCGCTGGTCAGGCAGCAGCAGCCGTAGCTCATGGCCTCAAGCAGCGTAAGCGGCATGCCCTCAAGATCGCTGGGCAGCACGTAGCAGTAGGCGTTGGAGTACAGCTCCGCCTGAAGCTCGCCCTGCTGGAAGCCGGTAAAAATGATCGAGGGGGCGCTATCTGCCATTTCGTACAGGCGGCGCACATAGTCGTCCGTGTCCGACGTGCCGCCGACGATCACCAGCTTCTTATCCGTCTTCAGCGCCTTATACGCCTCGATCAGATAATGGATGCCCTTTTCCGGCACGAGGCGGCCAAGGAACAGGATGTAATCCCTGCTGCCAAGGCCAAAGCGCTTTGTGATCTCATCTGCGGGCCTGACCTCAGCAGGCTCGATGCCGTTTGGGATCAGGATGGTCTCGCGCCCGTATTTTTCAAGAAAATACCGCTGCACGTCCTTGCTCAAAACGATGATAGCGCTTGCGTTTTTCACGGCTGCCCTTTCGCCCCGCAAAATGTAGGCGGAGGCCAGGCGGCCCCACTTTTGCCGCATGTGATCCAGCCCGTGCACCGTGACCACGATCTTTTTGCCCATCATCCGGGGCAGGCAGCATAGCGCGCAGGGCCCCTCCGTGTGATAGTGGATAAGCTCATAGCGCCCAAAGGCGGCCATCACCGTGGCGATCAGGGAGGACGACATGGCCGCAAGCCCCTTTTTGCGGATCGTGGGCGTCCAGATCATCTTAACGCCCCTGTATTCGCGGGGCAGGTTCTTTTTGCCCCGGGCCTTTGCGTCCTCGTCCATTCGGTTATAGCAGGTGACCTCGTCGCCCAGTTTCAAAAGCTCCGGCGCGAGGTTTGTGACCACCACCTCCACCCCGCCGTTTCGGGAGGGGATAAATTTGTGGCCGATCATCGCAAGGCGCAGTTGTCTTTCCCTGCGCGTCCCGTTTTGCCTTGCAGGCATGTGCTTCTCCTTTACGTAAGATCGTTTTAGCCGGAAGGGGTTTCAGATCATTTTCCCTGCGCCTTTTTCAGATAGATCTCCTGCAGCTTCTTAGCCTCAGTGTGGATGTCAAAGCCCGCACTGCGGACGAGCTGCGTGCCCTTCGTCCTGTCGATCGCGCGCTCCTTTACAGACAGGATCCTTTTTGCCCACTCTCCGTCATCTGCCTCAAGCGGCACGCGGCAGGAATCTTGGGCAAGCAGGATCTCGTCCGTCACGCAGTCCGAGAAAAAGCAGGGCAGGCCAGCAGCCTGGGCCTCCACGCCCACGACCGGCAGCCCCTCAAACAGCGAGGGCAGCACGAAGCAATCCATGGCCTGATACCACTGATTTACGTTTGCCGTCTGCCCGGCAAACAGCACCCTGTCCGTAAGGCCACGCGCGCAAGCCTTCTCCCGGGTGGCCTTTTCCAGTTCCCCCACCCCGATCAGCAAGAGCCTTGCCCGGGGCTCGATCTGGCTGACCGCCGCAAAAATATCCATCAGGCGGCTGTGGTTCTTTTGCAGGTTAAAGCGCCCCACGTGCCCGATCACAAAGGCGTCCGCAAGTCCATGCTCGCGCCTTAAGCGCTCTCTTAACTCCTCCTGATAGCAAAAGCGCTCCAGGGCGATCGCGTTGTGCAGGATAAAGCCTTCCTTCTCCCAGCGCTTTTTGCCGTAGTAATAGATGCCCGCGTCTCTGCCGCAGCTCCAGTAGTCCGTGGCCGCGCCGGGCAAAAGCGCCTTGCACACGAGCTTCAGCGGATACTTGTAATCCCGGATGATGCGGGTGTTGTGCGCGTGGGCGATGCGCACGGGAAGCCCCGCGTCCTTTGCGCTTTGCAGGGCGTAATAGCCCATCGCCTCGTTGTGCGCGTGCAGGATCTTTATTTCCGGGTTGTCCGCCAAAAGCGTTTTGACGCAGCGCCTGTAGGCCGGGTAGTGCAGGGGGTTTAGGCCGGGGCTTACGAACACCCGCCCGCCCAGGGAGCGGATCTCCTCGTCGTACTCCCCGGGGATCGGCTTGTTGGCAAGAAAATCGAACTGCAGCTGCTCCCGGTCGATCTCGCGGTAGTAGTTCATCAGCATCGTTTCGATCCCCGCCCGGGCCATGTTGCTGACCGAATGCAATACCCGGATCATGCGTTATGCTCCTTCCGTTTCCAAAGTGACGCTGCGCGAAGGGACAAAAGGCCCAGGGCCTTATGCACCTTTTCAAGGCGCGCGCAGAGAAGCCCAAGGGGCGCGTTTCCCTTCTTTAGCGCCAGGGCATACAGGGAGCCAAGGCGCTGCTTTTCCTTAGCTACCGGCAATTGCCTAAAATAGGCGCTTTGCAGTCTGAACAGCTCCTTCCGACATGCGCGGGGCAGCCTTTGGATCCTGCACTGGTTCAGATAAAACTGATCCACCAGGCGCTTTCGCCCAAAGGCGCTGTTAAGCCACCCCTCAAGTCCCATTTTTTCCATGCCCTTCAGCGCAAGGTGGGTGATGTACAGGCTGTCAAGGGCTTTCGGCGACTTCCTTCCCGAATGCGTGGCGTTTTGCGCGCTGGAGCGGTAGCCGTATTCGCACTTGTCGGTGCAGGCCACGCGCCGAACGCGGGGATAGACCAAAAAGGCCAGCACCGTGTCCTCGTACCAGTAGCCGGAGGGCCACAGCAGACGCTCAAAGAGCCTGCGGTGAAACAGCTTCCCCCAGGGCGTGCCGTTCAGCTGTTCCGTTCCGGTCCCGCCTTCATAGCGCACCGTCTTGTAGCGCCGGTCTTCGCCCGTAAACGCGTACCAGGCGCAAACGCCAAGCTCGGCCCCCTCGGCTCTTACGCAGTCATATAACGCCTGAACGTAGGAGGGCGACACCACGTCGTCCGCGTCCACAAAGAGCAGGTATTCGCCCCGCGCCATGCGCATGCCCGTGTTTCGCGCCGCCGCCGCGCCCTGATTTTGCTGATGCACGCAGACAAAGCCCTCGTGCGTCTTTGCCGCTTCCTCGATAAGCTCAAAGCTGCCGTCTGTAGAGCCGTCGTCTACCAGCAAAACTTCGTAAGAGCAGGCGGCTGTCTGTGCGGCAAGGCTTTTGATGCAGCCGGGCAGAAAGCGCGCGGCGTTATAGCAGGGCACGATCACCGACACGTCCACCTGCGCGGGGTTTTGGAAGATGGATCCCCCGCTCAAGAATCCACAGTCGTGAAAGGGATGGACCTTGGACAATACCCTGTCCTTTCCTTCGTCGTACAATACAGGCATCATGCTTTCCCCCGCAGCGCCAAAAGCGCCTGATAGGTGCGCTCGCAGTTGTTTTCGTCCCGCAGCGGGAAGAAGGCCTCGAGGCGCTTGTGGTACTCCTCCTCCATCTCAAAGCCGTTTTTCGCCAGGGCGCTAAGGGCTTCCAGCAGCGCCTCCTGCGTTTTTACAACCGGGCCGAAGCCGTGCCGCTCATAGGAGAAATAGCCCTCCTGGTAGTGGAAGCGGCGAAACTCCTCCTGGTCGAACTGGTAGTAGAGCACCGGCTTTTCCATGTAGCCCACGTCGAAAAACACGCTGGAGTAATCCGTGATCAGCGCGCGGCAGTTCATCAAAAGCGTCTGCACGTCGTATGAGCGATAGTCTGCAAGCACGATCCTGGGATCTGGCGAGGTAAAGCGCCCAAGCTCCCCCTGCATTTCGATGTGCGGATAGAAGATGAGCTTAAGATCGTATTCCTTAAGCAAGTCAAGCAGCTCCTGGCTGTTCAAAAGGGACTGGAACTGCCGGTAAAAGGCCGTTTGCGTAAAGGCCTCGCCCTTTGGGTACTGGGAGCCGCGCCAGGTCGGCATGACAAGGATCTGATTCGTTTTTGCCTTTCCCCGGATCAGGTTGTCAAAGCGGCAAAGCCCCGTATAGCGCACAACGCCCTTGGGAAAACCAAATTCCTTTTCCAGGTAATCGTACTCCATCTTGGCGCCGCTTGCAAAAAAGTCGATCTTTAATCTTGGATAGCGAAGCCACTGCATTTCGTCCTTGATGATCCCGTGCTGCAAAAAGGCCTGCTTGCCCCGGGGGCGAAAGCCGAGCTGGCGCAGGTGGTAAAAGACCATAAGCTCCGGCGAAGCAGGCTGCACGTGGCTGCCCACGAGATAGTCCGCCGCCATATACATCAGATAATGCCGAAGGGAGCCGCGCTTTACCGTTTGTCCAAGGTCTTTTACCCGGCTGTGATCAGGGCTTGAGGGGGCGATCACGTAGCAGGCGTTTTGCTCCTTATGCTGCGTTTTCAGATAGCGAAAAAACCAGTAGCCGTTGTCCCGCGCGTCGTTGCCCCGCTCCGAAACCAGCCACAGGCCGCGATAGGCGGGCTTTACGCGCCGCAGGATTGCCGCCGCCGGCCAAAGCAGCAGGCAAAGCGCGAGGTGTTTTGCATAGTCCAGAAGCCTTATGATCTTTCGCGGCATATCACATACTCCCTCTCATTTCGATGGCCCAGATCTCGCTGGCGGCCTCCTCCGCGCTCGGAGGCCGCCACAGTTCTTTGCGCGTGGTATCGTCCCTTCGGTAGCTGAAGCTCATCGGTATCAGCCTAAGCCCCACCGAGCTCCAGAAATACAGCGCGGTGTTGTCCGTAAGGTAGGTAACGGTCATGTAGCAAAGCAGCGCCATGTAGAGCAGGCCGCATTTCGCCCCGCAGCGTTTTGTCCAGTACCAGGGATACCAGATGTAGTTGATCAGCGCCCACAGCGTAAAGCCCGGCGCGCCAAGCTCTATAAACAGCTTCAGGATATCGTTGTGCAGGGGGTAAGGGTGGTTCAATATGCCCGAATCGTACCAGCGGCCGATCAGTTCCGTCACGCCCTCAAAGCCAAGCCCCTTCCAAAGCGGCGAAAACTCGTAATAGGGATTTGGCAGGCTCCACAAAAGGCGGCGTCCCATCAGATCGACCCCAAGGGATTCCAGAAAATCCACCAGGATCCCCGTGCGCACCAGGTACAAAAAGACGTACAAAAACGCAAACAGCGTGATGCCCGTGCCAAGCACCAGCCGGTCCGGCCTTTTGACCTGCCTTGCGATAAACACAAACACCGCCACCGCCGCGACCGCGGGCAGCGCGCTTCGCTTTAAGCCGACCAGCATGAAAAACAGGCACAAAAAAACGTTCAGCCAGCGAATGTGCTTTTCCCTTTTGCTCTCCTTAGGCGCAAACATCAGATAGTACAGCAGAAACTGCCCAAACAGAAAGGTGATGTCGTGAATCTCAAGCGCCCGTACGTAGCCCTCGGCTTCGCCAAACGTCAGCACGCAGGTGACCACGGACGAAACGCTTTCCACAAGGCCATACTTTGGCATCTCAAGCAGCATGATGGCTCCGTTTGTCATGCACATGCAGAAAAACAGCACGTTCACCGCGCGCGCTTCAAACAGATAGCACATGCAGACGGCGTAGATGATCGTGATCAGCTGAAACAGGATCTTCTGTGCGCCCCGGCTGATCACCGCCATATTCGTGAAGCTGGTGATCCAGATGTACATGCTGACAAGCGTATACAGTGCGATCACCGACAGAAAAAGCGGAAGATAGCGTGCCGCCTTTTTAAATTTGTCAAAGTCCGCCTCGACCAGAAAATTCATGAACGCGCACACGATCGCGCCCAGCGCGATCACCTTGGGCAGGCCGCCCAGCGCCTCGTTCAATACCTTCCAGTCGCCCAGTCCGGCAAAGACGGTGCAGCACACGGCCAGAAAGGTCACGGCACGCGGAGGCGCCTTCCTTTTGCTTAGCGTCCCCGCAAGGGGGCCTGCGTCCGTCTGCGTTCGCGCAAATGCCATTCGGTCTCTCCCGTTATGTAATAGCGTTTATTCTAAATTATTCAGGCCGCCCCGGCGGGGTTCATCCGCTGCAGCGCAAGGCGCAGCAGCTGCCTGATCTCAAACGCGCCGTCGTCGCTGGAAACGGCCTTGCCGTGGCAGTAGCGGATCTCGTGGCCGGGATTGCGCCGGTTGTACTCCGAAACCTGGCGGTCTATCGCCTGCAGGATGATATTCACCTTGCTTGCCGGGCAGTTGGGGAAAAAGGCGATAAAGTTTCCGCCCCCGTTATGCCCCACAAAGCCGTAGAGGTCGCCAAAGCTTTTGACGATCTGCGCAAAGTCCCTTAGCACCTGATCCCCCGTCTCCCGCCCGTAGGCTCGGCTGATGTCGTTCAGCGATTCCATCTTCATGGCAAGGCAGGAGAAGTTTTCCTCCAGCAGCCGGTCCGCCTTTTCCCCGATGTACACGTCGCAGCGCGCGCGGTTTGGCAGTCCCACGGTCTTGTCCACGTACAGGAAGTAGTCGATAAAGTCAAGCGCCCTGCCAAGCAAAACCGCGCCCACCACGCCGACCAGCGTGAACAATACAAGGGCGATCGCAAGGTAAAGCTTAAGATTCACCGTGGCGTTTACGTTTATGCTGCTTACCATGCTTAGGTAATCCGCGCTGAGGTAGCGGTTCAGCTCCTGCCCGGTCGATTCCACGTACTGATAGTACTCTGTCACCAGCTCGGCGCAGCGGTCGATCTTGTCCTGCAGTTCCCTGGCGCTCACGGTCTTGCGGTTTTTGGCGTTAAGCGCCTCTTCAAATACGCCAAGCAGATATTGCTGATGCTCTTTTTCGATCTCACTTTGGCGTATGGCGATGTTCAGGTTCACGTATTCCTGCACGAGTCCGTCGTAGGTGGTTTCCTTGTCGTTGAATTCCCGGTCGTACTCCACGTCCTTTAGGATATACTCGCTGCCGCTGTCCACGTTGTTGGAATTGTGGTAGTGGTAATCCATCATTTCCTTGTTGCGTTGGCTGTAGTTGTCGATCAGCTTTTTGAGCTGCTGGGCCTGCTGCTGCCGATTTTCGATTGACAGCGTCAGATCCTCGCAGTCCTTCGTCATGCGGTTTTTCAGCACCTCGATGTCGCCGCTTTCCGCGTTTTGCAAAATGGCGGCGTAGAGGCCGGGGATCTCGTAGCTGTAGAGCAGATGATAGATGTTGTACAGGTCGCTGTAGCTGTAGCCTGTCTCGATGGAGCGGAAATACGGCCTTGCCGAGCGCTGGCTCATCAGATAGTCCAGCATCTCCCGAACCGCGTCATCCAGGATCTGCACGCTTTCGATAAAGTCGTACTCTCCCTCGCTGAGGGCGGAGGCGGCATTGTTTTGCAGCTGCTCCTCCACGTATTTTTCCGTGTAGAATTCGCAGTAGTTTTTGATGATCGCGTCCAGCACGTTCCAGGCGTAGCTTACGCTGGTGCTGTTTCCGCCCACAAAGTGCACCATGTAGGTGTCCGCCTTATAGCTGGTCTCCTCGCCCTTTTCCAAAAGCACCTCGTTCAGCTTTTTCTGGTCCTCGGGGATGACCTCCTCCACGTAGCAGTTGGAGCGGATGGAGTCGACGTTGGCCTGATAGCCCAGATCCTTCAGCGCCGCGTCGATCACCGTAGAGGAATAGATCTCCTCCACGTTCAATGGGCTTCCGTCCGGGGTATAGCCGTCCTTGGCCCCGACGTTCGTATAGCGTATCACCGCCGTTGCGATAAAGCGCTGCTGCGATTTGCCGTAGCGGTAGATCGCGATCGACCCCACAAAGGCGATCAGCAAAATGAGCAGGCTGAACTGCCTGATATACCTTAAAATGCTGAACTGCTTCATACTGCCTTATCTCTTTTGGCGAGGTTTTTTAATAGCACGAGCGCAAAGACCGCAAACACGGCAAGCACCGCGATGCCAACGCTCTGTAAGGGCGAGATCCTGTCCAGAAAGCGCGCGCCCTCGTCGTGGAAGCTCAGATAGTTTCGCGCCTTGTAGCTTGCAAAGGCGCTGTCCACCGTGCGGATGTCGCTGGCCAGGCTGTCCAGCGTGGAGGTCATTTGCCGTATCATGGCGTCGGCCTTTTCCCTTTGCTCAGCCTTTGGCGTTCCGGACTGCATTTTGCCGATCAGATACTTTTTGTACTCGATCTCCTTTGTCCGCTCCGTAGCGCCGGCAAGCTGCGCGTCCGCATGCAGCGCCAGGTTGTCCATGCCGGTTTTGGTCCTGGACATATAGTAGCGCATGGTCACGTCCTCCGTCGGGATCATCACGACGGCGCTCATCGCGGTATCGTAGATCTCGATGCCCTTGTTGTCCTCGTCGTAGGCCGCCATCAGCTTGTCGTGCTCCAGCCTGTCCATGCGGATCTTGTAATCCAGCATGGCGCTCAGTGCGCTTTGGTCGTTTGCGATGCCGTTTTCTATGATGTAGGAGCGAAGGCGCGCAAGGTCGTAATCGAAGAAGTTATTGATGCGCTGCTCAAGCGCCGAGAAGCTTATCCCGGTATCTGGGTCGCGGTAGTTTTTGTTGCTGCGCCTGCAAAGCTGCACGTATTTGCGCAGCTGCTCGCTTTTTAGCTCCAACAGATCCACCGTCAGCAGATATTCGTCGTTGAACTTGAGGTCTCCGATGTCGAAATTCAAAATGGAATGGTTTATGCCGTAGCGCTCCACAAAGAATTCCCGGTAGGCCTTGCACAAAAGGGACAGCATCGCCTGCGCGCTTCTTCTTTGGATCTTGTCGCTGCGGGTAAATTCGATAACGTACGAGGTGCTTATAAAATTCACGCTGCCGCTTACGTTCCTGCTGTGGGTGGCCCGAACGCGCACGCAGCGGCCAAGCTCCTCGGGGCTGATCTTCCCCTCGAGGCCCGCGTAAGCGATCAGGCGCTCCATGACGTCCGCGCTTTGGATCTCGTAAATGTTGAAGCGCGTCTGACTTGGGGTAAGCCCCCTTGAGGCCTCCTCGTATTCCATCGAGACGACCGCGCTTGCCGTGTTCAGGCTTTTGATGTAGAAAAACGCGCAGCACGCAAGGCACAGCGCCAAAAACAGGATGAGCGTCAGCGCCTTATGCCTTCCAAAGGCCTCAAAGCTCTTTCGCAGGCCGATCCAGATCCTTCCGGCGCCGCCGGAAAAAGGGATGTTCTGGGGCTGCAGCCACTTTTTTTGCCTTTCCGTTTTCATTCGTCTCCTTTTCATCCATGCCGCCATGCGGGATTTATTTCGCAAAGACCCGCAAAAGCCGCTTTAGCACCAGTTGATGTCGATCACCATGAGCTCGGGCATATTGTTTATGCGGGGGATCTGACTGGAATCGCCAAGCCCTCTGCTGATCAGCAGGGTCTGCCCGCGGGTTAGCGTGAACCTTCCCGAATCGTAGGTTGGATCCAGCCCCTCCTCCGCGCTGTACAGGCCGCCAAGGCGGGGCAGTATCACGATGCCGCCGTGGGTGTGCCCGGCGATGCCCAAATCAAAATCGTACTTTGAAAGCTGCTCGTCAAATAGAATGGGGATGTGCGCCATCACCACGCTGTACGCCTTGGGATCGATCTGGGCCTTATCCATAAAGCGCCTTCCGCCGTACTCCTCAAAGCTGTAGCTGGTGCCCTCGACGCCGATGAGCTGCAGCCTGTCCGCCCCGACGGTGATGGTTTCGCTTGTGTTCCTTAAAAGCTTTAGCCCCGCCTCCTCAAAGCGGGCGGGCAGGGCGCTGTCAGCGGCAAGATACACGCGCTCGTTTTCGTGGTTGCCCATCACGCCGTAGCAGGGGGCCACGTCCGAAAGCGCCTTCACAAGCCTGAGCGACGCCTCGTAATCGTCGCTTTTAAAATTCACCATGTCGCCCGCAAACAAAATGACGTCGGGCTTCAGGGCAGTGATGTCGCTGATCAGGGTCTGGTTGTTTTCGCCGTATTCCCTGTTGTGCAGATCGGCCAGTACGATCAGGCGGATGTTCCGACTTACCTTTTTGGAGGTTTCCTGATAAAACGTGATCTCGTAATGGGTCTTGGTGTAGCTGCTGTACCAGTAGACAAGGCCGCCTAAGAGCAGTACAAGCGCAAGCACAAAAGCGCACAGGCGCATAAGCGTCCTGAACCACCTGCCCTTTCCCGCAGGCGTTTTGCGCTTATGCGCCTTATGCTCCATGGCGTCTGCCGTTTCGTTTCGCGCGTCGGACGCAGCCTTTACGTTTTTCTTCATCCGGTCACAGCTTTCATTTATTCGATTGGGTCAGGTGCTTAAGTAAAACAATCCGCAGCCGCTTTCAGCCCTTTTTGCCGACAGCGCCTGATAAACAACTCTTTACATTATTATATTCTTCAAAACTTGCCGCGTCAAGGAGAGATTTCAGCAAGGCGTCCATTTTTTCCGCCCCTTGGACGGCCCGCCTCTGCTTATCCTGTTCTTAACTTAAATTTTATTTTTTGGCAATGCAAATTTGTCTCGTTTTCCTGCCCGTTTAAGGGATTCTACATTAATATGGTGCTTGACGTTTATGAAGCCTTATTGTAAAATATACAAGATGAAAACTCGCCCGTTCCATGGGCAAAAAAGGATCGAGGAGCAACCCATGTTAAACAACGCTTTTATGCGCCGCCTCACGGCCCTGCTTCTTTGCGCGGTGCTGGTGCTGGGCATTTTAGTCTCCAGCGCCGTGGCCGACGAGACCGGCACGCTCCCCGCGCAGGAGACGACCGGTGTCATCGAGACCGCTGACCCTGCGCAGGAGGAAGCGCCTGCCGCTCAGGCAGAGGACGGCGAAACACATACCACCGTCCCGGATGCGGAAGCGCCTGCCTCCAACGAGCAGACCGAGACCGAGCAGCCCGCTGCCTCCGAGCAGGGCGACGGCTCTGACACAGCGACCGAAAACAACGTTTCCGGCGACAGCGCCGCCCCCGATGCCGAAAACGAGCCCGTCCCAGAGGCGAACGACGGCACGCCGGAAGGGGACGCTTCTCCCACCGCACTGACGGACGGACAGGACGGCGACGGTCAGACAGCCCCTAAAGGCGCAGCCGCCGAGAACAGCGATCCCCTCCCCACCGAGGGCGACGCCAATACGGAAGAACCCCTTTCGACCGCCGATAACGCAAACGAAGCGGGCGAAGCTGCAAACGAAGGCGAAGCCGAATCCCTTCCCACCGAGGGCGAAACGCCTGACGCAGCGGAAACCGAAGCCACAGATGCCGAAACCACCGACGCCAACGCCGACGACGCGCAGACTCCCTGGGAAGCGACCTTCTTCCCCGGCGGAGCGACCGCGCGCCTGAGCGCCCCGGCGGGCGCGCTGCAAAACAGCGAAGCCCTCACGGTCGTAAGCATAAGCGACGCGGCCCTGAAGCAGGCGGCGCTTGAGGCCGCCGGCCTTGACAGCGCAGACGAAAGCATCCGCATCCACTGCGCCCTTTACGCCTTTTCCGGCACGGAGTTCAACAGCGCTGTTTCCGTAAGCATGGAAAACATCGGCTTTGCGGCGCTACGCCTTGAAAACCCTAACGCGCAGCTCAGCGCCCGCGCCTTCCTGCTGCAGCAGGGTGGCAGCGCCGTGGCCCTTGCCGCGCGCTTTGATCCCAGCTTGGACAGCGTAAGCTTCTCCCTTTCCCAGCCCGCCACAGTGGCCCTCGTGCTCTGGGCTGCGCTTCCGACTAGCGAGGACGCACCTGTTGAAAGCGAAGCCGCTTCCACCGAAGAAACCATCGAAGCCCCCGCCTCCGAAGAAGCGGGGCAGACAGAGCCCGAGCCCTCTACAGAGGAAGGCGCCGCTTCCACCGAGCTTCCCGCTGATGAGCCCGAAGCGCCCGCGTCCAATGCGGACGTCGCAGGCGAACCCGCGGACGAGATTCAAACGCCCGATCCCACTGTTGTCAGCGAAGACGGCAGCGCTGAAGGCGAAACCCCTTCTGACGCCGCCCTCACAGATACAGATCCCGAAACAGCCGATGCCGAAGCCCAGATTCCCGAAAACAGCAGCGACGCCGAAACGCCGCTTGAAGACACGGTAAACGGCGATACCGCTTCCGGTGAAGGCGAAGAGCCCACCGAGCAGCCCGCCCCCGCAGACGGCGATACCACTTCCGACGAAGGCGCAGACGCCAGCGAAGAGCCCGATCCCGCAAGCGCCGATCCCGAAGCCGTCGAAAACATAGACGCCAGCGAAGAGCCTGATCCCGCAGACAGCATCCCCGGCGACAGCGTAAGCGGCGACGCGCAGCCCGAAGACGCCCAGCCCGAAGAAACACTGTCCGAAGACGCCCAGCCCGAGATCATCCTTCCGTCCGACACGCGCGTGTCGGCCCCCGATGCCGCGCTGGACAACGACGCCCTGTTTGAGGAGTACATCCGCCGCAGCCTGCCGGGCCTGTACCAGCCCGCCCGCCGCATGCTGAAGGCCGCCGGCCCCACCGCTTACGCCAAGCTCAGCGAAAATTCCAAAACGCTTTACGATATCCTTGTGGTCTACGTCCGCAAGGTCGCAAACGGCCAGCTCACAAGCACCATCTTCCCCACCATCGACATCGCGCAGACGCTCGGCGTCACCCAGACGCCAAGAAGTGCCGCCGGCTGGGGCGTTAAAAGGATCTCCTACGTGGACGAGGATGGAAACAACATGATCGACGACGACTGCTTCGCAGCCATGCAGGCGGATCTGGACGTCGATACCACCGCCATCATGCGCGCGCTGATGAGCGAATGCCCCTACGACATGTACTGGTTCGACAAAACCACGGGTATGAGCTCCGGTGCAGACTTTGACATAAGAGTCATCGACGGTGAAACCTGTATCGCCATCGAGTCCTTCACCTTCCGCTTTTATGTGGCGCAGGACTATCAGGCCGGCAGCAACACCAGCGTGGACGTCACCCTGCCCGCGCGCGTGAATCAGGCCGCGTCCCGCATCAGCAGCATCATCGCCGACCACGCCTCCGAAAGCGACTACAACAAGCTCGTATCCTACAAAAACGAGATCTGCGAGCTGGTCGTCTACAACGACGCGGCGGCCCAGGGCGGCATCCCCTACGGCGACCCCTGGCAGCTGGTTTACGTTTTTGACGACGACGCAAGCTCCAACGTCGTGTGCGAGGGCTATTCCAAGGCTTTCAAGTACCTATGCGACCAGTCCAGCTTCAGCGAGGGCACCCGCTGCATTCTGGTGACCGGCCAAATGGGAGGCGGCACGGGCGCGGGGCCGCACATGTGGAACATCGTCTACATGCCGGATGCCCGCTACTACCTTGCGGACATCACCAACAGCGACAGCGGCAGCGCCGGGCAAAACGGCGGCCTGTTCCTGAATGGCTACTCCACCCACGCATCCACCTCCCAGTACACCTACTCCGGCATCACCTACACCTACGACAGCAGCACCCTTGGCTCCTTCGGTCAGGATAACCCCTGGCTGCAGCTCTCTGGCAGCGACTATGTGAACCAGCGCTACTACGCGGTAAACATTTCCGCCATGACCAACGGCACTGTGGAGGCCGACCGCGCAAAGGCCGCTGAGGGTGAAACCGTCACCCTGACCGTCGTCCCCCAGGACAACAGCTACAAGCTCACCACCGGCAGCCTGAAGGTCACCCAGGGCAGCACTGAGATCGCTCTTAACGAAAGCTCCGGCGTCTACAGCTTTACCATGCCCTCCGGCGAGGTAAGCGTCACTGCCCAGTTCGAGAAAAAGGCGCAGACCGCCTCCATCAGCTTTACCGCCGATGCCCAAAGCGCCATCGTGAGCTTTACCCGAAGCGGCAATCCCGTAAGCGATTTCACTGCCCTTGAGCGCGGGACCTACACTCTCGAAATGAGCGCGTATGCAAGCGTTACCGGCATCGACCTGGATGTAAGCGAATACACCAGCTTCACCTTCACCGTTTTAGGCGGCGAGGAGATCAGCGTAAGCCTCCTTCCCACCGAAACCTCAAGCGCCGTCTCCTACATCGGCCCTGAAGCCGTCGCAGGCTTTGGCTACACCGACCTAAGCTTTGCCGTCACGCAGCTGAGCCTTGGCGTCATCGAAACCGAGCAGGGCGATCCCTTCCCCGCCGAGAGCCTTGGCGTCACCATCTCCTCCGGCTCCTTTACAAGCGCGGACGGCCAAAGCACCATCCCCTTCACCGTGGATACCGCCTCCCACAGCGCACCCGGCGCGCAGGCCAGCGTAAGCGGCGCAACGCAGGCGGGCAGCACGCTTACCCTGTCACTGTACATCAGCGAAAGCGACTGGTACGCCGCGCCTGCCGGGGAATACAGCGTAAGCCTTCCCTACACCACCTTCTACACGCTCTATCCGGACGGCAGCGCGCAGGGCGAGACCAGCACTGTGACCCTCACCCTCACCCGCGACGAAGCCTTCCAGTTCACCTTCCACTCCAATAACGGCTTGGACGAAACCTTTGCCCTGGAGGCTCCGGTATCTTTGGACAAGAACGGCCAGCGGATCGGCGCCCTCCTGATGCCCGATAACCGCTTCAGCTATCCCGGCTATACCTTCTCCCACTGGTCCATCACTGCCGAAGGCGATCCCGGTTATGTGATGCTGCCCGGCATTCATACCCTGACGGTAAACGGCGATTTCGACCTCTACGCCATCTGGACGCGCAAGGCCTACGCCGTCGCCATCGAAGATAGCGAAAACGGCACGATCACGGCAAGCGCCCCCTACGCGGACGCGGGCGAAACCGTCACGCTCACCGTCACCGCCGATCCCGGCTACGAGCTCGAAAGCGTCAGCGCTTCTTCCGCTTCCGGCAACGTAAGCCTCACCCTGCAGGTCGATGGCACATACGTCTTCACCATGCCTGAGGGCGACGTAACTGTTAGCGCCGTCTTCTCTGAACCCGTCATAGCGCAGCCGCAGTTTACCGACCACTCCATCGTCTTAAGCGGCTCCATCGGCCTTGACTTCTACCTTGCCCTCCCCGGCAGCGTCAGTGACTATCAAAACGCCACCGTGCGCCTTACCGGCAGCAAGATCGATGTAAGCCTGCCCCTTTCGGACGGCGTTTTGCAAAGCGACGGCAGCTACAAGTTCACCTGCTTTATCAGCTCCATCCAGATGGCGGAGACCATCACCCCCAGCTTCACCTACACCCTGGACGGCCAAAGCGCCACGGTCACGGGCAAGGGCTACAGCGTAAAGCAGTACATCAGCGCCTTCGTCGATCAATACGGGAACGACGCCACTCAGACCCGGCTCGTCACCATCGCGCGGGCGCTTGCGGACTACGGTCACTACGCCCAGCCCTACCTCTCCCGCGTCAACAGCTGGACGGTCGGCAGCGATTACGCTGAAATGAGCGACAGCTACACAAGCTCCTACAGCTACGACAGCGTAAAGGCGCAGGCCGCGGGCGACGCGCTTTCAAAGACCCTGGACGAAAGCAAGGTCGCCTCCGCCAGCTACGCCCTGAAGGCCGACTACGAGACCGCCATCTACCTCTTCCTCACCCCCGCACAGGGCGCGACCCTCTCCAGCGCCACCGTGGACGGCCAGGCGGCGACCCTCGAGCAGGTCGGCAGCCGCTACCGCATCGTCATAAGCGGCATAAAGGCAAGCGCCCTTGCCCACAAGTACACCGTGGTCGTGGATGGGACAACCACCATCACCCTGTCCGCCCTCAGCTACGTGAATACCGTGCTCAATTCCACCCAGGAAGCCTCGCAACAGGCCGACATCCGCAACTTCGTGTCCGCGCTCTACATGTACGCGGCCTCGTTCAATTGATAAACAGGAGGAAGCGCCTTATGGATCAGAAAAAAGAAGTCTACGAGCAGCCCGTTCTCGAAATCATCGTCCCTTCCAGCGCCGACATCGCCACGGAATCCATTCCCGGTGACGACGGCACGGGCGAGCAGCAAATCTGATGAAAAAGCAGATCGCGCTCATTTTAGCGCTGTGCATCCTTGCGCTCTCGCTTTGCGCCTGCACGCCGCAGGACGGCGCTGCCCAGGCGCTTGGCGGTTTTTTGAGGCGCGCGGTCGAGCGGGCCCTCGAGGGCGACGCGCGCCCGGCCGCGGGCCGCACCTTCCCCGCGCTGGAGCTGCCGGAGATCCTGATCCCCACGGGCACTGCAGCGCCCACGCAGCCTGACGAGATCCAGCCCACGCCCGCGCCAAACGGCGGAGACGTTCAGTTTCCAAGACTCTGATGCACCGCCTTATGCGCTTTTCACAAAAAGCGCATAAGGCTTTCATCCGCAGGAGGACTTCATGGGTATTTTTTCAAAAATCATCAACGAGCTGTCGCAGCAGCTAAAAGCGCAGCAGCCCGCCCCCGTTTCCCGGCGTCCGCAGCCGGGTGTAGACTTCGGCTTCTCCTGGGGCGAGCAGATGCCGCGCGAGGAAAACCAATACTCCTATCCCGGCGAATACTACGACTACTTCGCCATGATCTTTGCCCGGGATTTTCCCTCTCTTCGCGCCGAGCAGGAGGCGCGCTTCATGGGCAACGACAACAGGGCCGTCCGCTACGGCAGGCCCCAGCCCAGAAGGCGCGTGGCCACTGTCTTTACCCTCTGGGACGGCAGCCGCAAGGCCCTCGTGGTGGAGCTGCTAAGCGAGCACGCCCAGACCGCGAAGCTGCGCAGCGAATGCGAAAGACAGGGCATCCCCTACCTTCGCTTTTACTACAACCATCATGGCTGGTGGAACACCAGATCCTACGTCGTTGAGCGCGTGCGCCAGGCGCTTTTGCGCGCGCCTGCGCATTCCAGCGCTTCCTCCCGCGTGATCGCAAGCGCAAGGCCCGAGCCCTTTGACGGCGGCCCCCAGCCCTCTGCGCCAAAAACGTCGGGACAGACCATCAGCGTCGCAAAGGCCGTGCCGCAGCAGCCCGCAAGCCCCTATCCTTCCGCGCGCTCCGTGGACAGGGAGAAGCCCCTGCCCCGCACCCCCTACGCCCCGCCGCAGCCCCGCCCCGCCCAGCGCACTTCTCCAAGGCCCGCGCCGCTGCCCCTTAGCTTTGGCAGGGTCATGCCGCAGGAGCCCAACCAATTCAATTTCCCCGGTCCGTACAACGAGTACTTCGCGCAGGTATTCGCCCAGCACTTTGCCCAGTACCGCGTAAGCGAGGAGCCGGTGTTCAAGCGCGGCCTTCCGCCCCGCCCCGCCGATCCCCGCCAGCGCACGGCTCCTCGGCCCGCGCAGCAGCGCATCGCTACCCTCTACAGCTTCTACGCCGTAAGCGGACAGCGCGTGCTGGTCGTCGAGGTGATGAGCGAAAAGAGCCATTCCCACGCGGTACAGCGCCTGTGCGAAAGGGAGAACATTACCTATCTGCGCTTCTACTACGACCACGCTGGCTGGTGGAACACCCGCGCCTACGTCGTCGCGCGCGTAAAATCAGCGCTGTTTGGCGCATAAGCAATCGCAAATCGCGCCCCGCATCATGGGGCGGGTTTGGCAGAAGGAGAACGCTTTGCGCCTGTAGCGAGCCCGGCGCGCGCCCAATAAAAGCTTCGCAGGCAGCCCGCGCGCGTATGGCTTAGTAATCTCAGCTAATTTAGCTGGATTTAACGATTTCTCCTTCTGCTTTTATACAGCAAAACGTATATAAAAGCGACCGTCCTATTCGGTCGCTTTTCTGCTATTTCCCTCGTTTTCTAATTCCCCGTCGTCGGCGCTGGCGTCGCCTTGGCGTCCTCGTGCTTGATCACCTCGTACACGTATCCCTTGGTGTCCACCCGCACGCTCAGGATCGTCTGGCGCAGCACGGGGCGGTTTGAGCGATCCACCAGCGCGCGCTCCATCACGTCCAGGGTAGCCAGGCTCTCCGCGTCGGAGCTTTCGATATAGCCAAACGCCGCGTACTTTCCGTTGTACTCCGAGTGCGCGGCCAGCATCACAAAAAACTGACTCCCGGCGCTGTTGTAGTCGTCGCTCAGGCGGCACATGGAAATGACGCCCCTCGTGTGGCGCAGTCCGTCAAAGGGAAAGTCGTTGTCCTTGAATTCGCCGTCGATCGAGTAATCCGGCCCGCCCGTGCCGTCTCCGTCGGGGTCTCCCCCGCGCAGGTACCAGGTGGGATACACGTAATCGATCTTCAGCCCGTCGTAATAGCCGGAATTGGCCAGGTTTACAAAATTGCTCACAGTGTTTGGCGCGGCCCCCGGATCCAGCGTGAAGCGAAGCTGGTACGTGCTGCCGTCGATGTCCAGCGTAAACAGAGCCACGGGCTTTGGGATATCCGTATAGGGATTTACGTACTCTATCCCACAGCCGCTCAGCGCCAGCGCGGCGCACAGCATCAAAATCAGACCTGCAATTCGCTTTTTCATGTTAGTCTTCCTCAAATATCACTTTTCGCTTGCGCAGACACATTTCGTCCACGCGCTGGATGTACTGCTCGATGTTGCGAAGGTTCGGCGCGCGCTCGATGCGCCTTTGCCGGTCAAACAGCCATTTGGTGATGGAGCCCGCGCCCACGGCCAGCACCCGCGCGGTTTCCTCCATGTTGCCGATGTTGTACAGGCATGCGTAGCCCGGCAGCGCGTAGCCCACGTTTTCCAGATTGCCCGCCATGTATTTTTGCCGGTACAGGTAATAGGGCCGCCATCCGCCCTCAGAAAGGCGCCTGCGCGCAAGCGTTATCATCTCGTCCGCGCCCAAAACGCTTGCCTGGTTGTGGGCGCTGCCCGCCACGCTCAGTTCCTCGTGCAGGCGGCTTGCGCGCTTTATGGCAAGCGAATGCACCGTGACGGATTCCGGGCGAAGAGAGGTCACCTTGTCGATGGTGCGCGCAAAATCCCCGATGTCCTCTCCCGGCAGGGCCGCGATCAGGTCCATGTTGATGTGGTGAAAGCCCATTTCCCTTGCAAGGGCGTAGGCGCGCAGCGTGTCCTGGGCACTGTGCGCGCGCCCGATACGCTTTAGCGTTTCGTCCGAAAAGCTCTGGGGATTTACCGATATGCGCTCCACGCCCCATTTTTTCAGCGTTTCCAGCTTTTCCCGGTCGATGGTGTCCGGGCGTCCGGCCTCCACTGTCCACTCCCGGGCCTTGCCAAACAGCTCCCCCGCTCTAAAAAGGATCCTGTCCAGCTGCGCGCTGCTTAGGGCCGTGGGCGTTCCGCCCCCCATGTACGCGGCGCGAAGCCTGAGCCCCTTTTCGCGCATCAGGCGCGCGGAGTATTCCATCTCCTTTAATAGGGCTTCGACGTAGGGCCCGGTCAGCTTTCCGTCCCCCACCTCGCCCGAGGCAAACGAGCAGTACGCGCAGCGGCTCACGCAAAACGGGATGTGGATGTACAGATCAAAGCTGTCCTCCGGTGCCTGTACAAGCCCCCGCTGCATAAGCAATATCTCCTTCAGCAGCGCGCTTTTTTCACTGGATACGAAAAACTCCTTTTTCAGCCACGCCTGCGCCTCGTCCAGCGTCATGCCCTTTTCAAGCGCCTCGTACATAAGCCGCGTAGGCCGTATGCCGGTAAGCGAGCCCCAGGGCGGCTGAATGCCAAAAACGCTTTTCAGCACCTCGAACGCGGCGTTTTTCGCCGCGCGCTTGATCGCGCGCTTTTGGGCAAGCTCCCCGTCCTCCCTGGCCGCGCGGCGCGCAAAATGCACGTCCCCTAAGGCGCAGCTTTCCGTGTAGCCCTCCGCGTCCTCCATCTCCGTATGCGTAAGCGCCATTTCGCCCTCGTCCGCGCTGATCGGCACGTCCCCCAAAAACAGGCGGATCACGTCGCTCAGCTCCGGGCGCAGCCACTCCCGGTTGCTTGTAAGACGCACGCTCGTCATAGCCCAAAGCTCCTTTTGATGTCTTTCAAGCAGGCGCTTTCGCCGTGCCCGGGATAGACGCGAAGACTGTCGTCCAGCGTCAAAAGCCGCATCAGGGATCTGCGCAGCTGCGCCATGTCCCCGCCCGGCAGATCCGTGCGCCCGTAGCCAAAGCGAAACAGCGTATCCCCGGTAAACAGCACGCCCGCCTCCCGGTTCAAAAGGCACAGCCCGCCCGGGGTGTGCCCCGGGGTCAAAAGCAGCTCGAAGGGAATGCCGCATATCTCCCTTTTCCCCTCGTCCAGCAGCTCATCTGCCTGCGTCGGGGTAAAGTGATCCTCGTAGTCCCAGGGCGTCACCGCCTTTTTGGCGCTTTCAAGCGCCGGAGCGTCCGCCCTTGAGATCATAAGCCGCGCGCCGTATTTCTTTTGGATGTGCTGCGCCCCAAGCATGTGGTCAAAGTGACCATGGGTGATCACGCAGGCTTCGATGCCTGCGCCCTCCTCACGGATAAACGCGTCCAGCCCCGCTGTGTCGTCGCCGGGATCGATCATCAGGCGTCCGTCCACGATATAGCAATTTGCCTTAATCGGGCCAAGCGCCCTTACGCTTATTTTCATCAAAACTCCCTTCGGCTGTCAAGCAGTATGGTGACCGGCCCGTCGTTTAACAGCCGCACCTCCATGTGCGTGCGAAAGCGCCCGGTCTCTACTCTTAGGCCCTTATCCCTCAGCGCCTTTGCGACCTCCTCGCAGATGGGCTCTGCGATCTCCGGGCGCGCGGCGCTTGAAAACGAAGGGCGGTTCCCGTGGCGCGCGTCGCCCGCCAGCGTGAACTGGCTCACCAGCAAAATGCTGCCGCCCACGTCGCCCACGCTCAGATTCATTTTGTCCTGCTCGTCCTCAAAGATGCGAAGGCCGGCGATCTTCTTTACGATGTACTCCGTGTCCTGGGGGGTATCGCCCTCCATCACGCCCAAAAGCACCATAAAGCCCTGGGCGATCTCGCCCGTGCGCTCGCCCTCGGCGTCCACGCTGGCCCATTTTACGCGCTGTACAACTGCTCGCATTTTTCTACCCCATTGGGCTACATGCCCGTTCTGAAAACCTCTATGATGTCGTTTCGCTTTTGCAATTGCCGTATCACCTTGTCCAGCTCCGGCGCGTCGTGTATGGCGATTGTAAGATTGATCTGGCTGGTGCCGTTTCGCTGGCTTACCGCAAACACCTTTAATAGCGGCACGCCCATCGACGCAAACAGCGTGCTAAGATCGCCCAGCAATCCGATCCGGTCGTAGCCCCGCACCTGGATCTCCGCTTCGTAGGTGCCGGGATTGACGTTTGACCAGCTCACCCGCACCTTGCGCCCCGGCTCTATGGAGCTGTCCAGCATGTTGGCGCAGTCCGCCCGGTGGATGGAGATGCCCCTTCCCGTGGTCACGTACCCCACGATGCTGTCTCCCGGCAGGGGATTGCAGCAGCGGGCAAATTTCACCATCATGCCCGCCTGTCCCTCCACCATCACGCCTGCGGAGTTTCCGGCGGGCTGCTGGGCGGTAGGGATGTCGGCCGGGCTCTCCGGGGGCGGGGTCTCGGGCTTTGCGCTTTTTCGGTATTCGTCCGCAAGGCGGTTGATCACCTGCGCGCAGCTAAGCCCGCCAAAGCCCACCGTGACATACAGATCGTCCAGCCCCTGCACGGAGTAGCGCTTGTACAGCGGCTCCAAAAACTCCGGGCGGAACAATTGCTGATAGCTGTAGCCCAGGCGCTTTAATTCGCGCTCCATCATGTCTCGCCCGCGCGCAAGGTTTTCGTCCTTGGAGGCCTTTTTCAGGAAGGAGCGGATCTTGCTTTTGGCCTCCGCCGTCACACAAAAGCCCAGCCAGTCCAGGCTCGGGCCCTTCGAGGCGGAGGAGGTGATGATCTCCACCAGATCGCCGCTTTGCAGCGGGGTGGACAGGGGCACCATTTTGCGGTTGACGCGCGCGCCCGTGCAGCGGTTGCCGACCGCCGTGTGGATGCGGTAGGCAAAGTCCACAGGCGTCGCCCCGCGCGGCAGCGAAATGATGTCGCTGGCCGGGGTGAACACGAATACGTCCTCCGCAAACAGGTCCGTGCGCAAAAGCTGCGAAAATTCCGCGTAGTCGCCTGCGTCGTTTGAAAGATCCACCAAACGCCGCATCCAGCTAAGCTTGCTGTCCAGATCGTCCGCCGCCTTGCCCTCTTTGTATCTCCAGTGGGCGGCGATGCCGTATTCGGCGTTGCGGTGCATTTCCTCGGTGCGGATCTGCACCTCAAAAACGCCGCTGTGCTTGCTCATGACCGTGGTGTGCAGCGACTGATAGATGCCGTATTTTGGCGTAGAGATATAATCCTTGATCCTGTCCGGCATGGGCTTCCAGATGGAATGCACAACGCCCAGCGCCGCATAGCAGTCGCTTAGCTCCTTTACCACCACGCGCACGGCCACCAGATCCATGATCTGCTCGTAGCTTTTGTTCTGCGCCTTCATTTTGCGGTAGATGGAGTAGATGTGCTTTATCCTGCCGCTGATCTCAAAGCCCTTGATGCCCTCGGCCTCCAGCGCCTTATTCAGCGTCGTCTTGATCTCCTCGATCAGCGCCTGCTGCTGGGGATAATTCTTTTCGCACTTGGCCTTGATGGACAGGTATTCGAGGGGATCGATATATTTGAGGCACAGATCCTCCAGCTCGCTTTTGATGCCGTAAACGCCCAGCCTGTGCGCAAGCGGCGCATAGATGTTCAGCGTCTCCTCGGCGATCGCAACGCGCCGGTTGCTCTTTTGGGTATCGAGCGTTCGCATGTTGTGCAGGCGGTCGGCAAGCTTTATCAGCACCACGCGGATCTCGCGCGCCATCGCAAAGAGCATTTTGCGGATGGACTCCGTCTTTTGCTGCTCCTTGTTGAAAAAGTCCATGTGGTTCAGCTTTGTCACGCCGTCCACCATCATGGCGATCTCGCTGCCGAACTGCTTTTCGATGGTCTCAACGCTTACGCCGTCCACATCTTCGACCGTGTCGTGCAACAGTCCCGCCGCGATCGTGGCCGGATCCATCATGATGTCCGCCAAAATCAGCGCGACCTCGCAGGGATGCACAAAGTACGGCTCGCCGCTCATGCGCGTCTGATTGCCGTGCGCGGCCTTTGCAAAGTCGTAGGCGCGCTCGATCACGCTCATGTCGTCAGACGGATGATACTTTCGCGCGTGAGAGATGATCTCCTCGCAGCTGATCATGCCCGCAGTATTTTCACTCATCAAATCACCCCCTCAGCCGGGTCAAAAACCTGTAAAGCTCGTCCTCCTCCGGGGATGCCTTCCGGCTTTCGCACGCGATAGAAATCCTGCTCTCTCGCGTTTCCAGCCGGATCAGCCCCATATGCTCCAGCACCCCAAGTCCCAGGGCGCAGGCGTCCAGATCCATTTTGAGCGCGCTCGCCAGCGCGCGGCACGCTTCGCCTTCATCGGGAAACCTTGCGTATCCAAGCGCCCGCGCGGCTTTAAAAATGTCCCTAAGCCCATCTACGTCCGGGCACTTCGTAAGCGCTTTGCAAAGTATCGCGTCCTCCACCTGCGCCGCGTCCCCGCAAAGCTCCGCGGGAAGTCCCGCGCACGCCCGGTACGGGTAAAACGCCGGGCTTTGTCCAAGCGGGCACACGCATATGGCGTTAAAGCCCCGGGGATCGGCGGGGTATTCCCCGTGCAGCACGTCCGCGCGCTCTGGCCCGGACAGGCACGTAAGCGCCCTTGCGCTTTCCCAGTCCGCGCACTCCACAAGCGTGCCCATGATGTTTTCCTGCATGCGCTTTGCAAGCGCTGAAAGGCTCACGCGCTCGGCCTTCTCCGAAGCTTTGTAGGAGCGCAGCACCTTCAGCCAATACGCGGCGCGCAGCGCGTCGCTGCCCGTCTGCGCCTGCGCCAGGGGGAACAGCTGTCTTACCTCCGCCTGCACGCTGCGAACGCCCATGTACTCGTTGATCCCGGGCACAAACAGCATGCGGGCGCGGCCCTTGAGGCGCGAAGCGTCCTGCGCGTGGCGAAACCAGATGCCGGGCAGGCGCATCCCGTCGCTAAGCGCCATGGTCAGCTTCAAATGCTCCTTTTCCCGCCCCACGCCGTAGGCCTCGCTCACGTCGCCCTCGCACAGAAACACCGCGCCGGGGTTCTGGCAGCCGGTCGGAGCAAGCTTTTCCATTTCCGTGACAAGCTCGCTCGTCAGCTCGCGCCCCTTGATCTCCCAGTCGTACTCCTGCTGGGGGATCCACTTGTCCCGCTCGTGGTTTTCCAAAAGCCACTGATCGATGCGGTGCTTGAATTCCGGCAGATTTTCGCTTTTCAGCTTTAGGCCCGCCGCCATCTCGTGGCCGCCAAAGCGCTCCATAAGATCTGCCACCTGCGTAAGCGCCTCGTGGATGTTGACCCCCTCGATGGAGCGGCAGGAGCCGGTAAAGCTGTCCCCGTCGCGGGTGAGCGCGATGCTCGGAAAGTGATACTTCTCCGTGAGTCTCGACGCGGCAAGCCCGATCACGCCGGGGTTCCAGCTTTCGCCCTGCACGATCAAAATCGCGTGGGAAGCAAAATCGAAGCCCTCGAGCTGCTTTTCCGCCTCCTCCAGCGCCTCGTTTTCAAGCGCGCGGCGCCGGTTGTTTTCTTCGTCCAGCTCTTTTGCCAGCGTCAGGCATTTGTCGTAGTCGTTTGAGGTCATCATGTCGTAGGCCCGGCGCGCGTCCCCCATACGCCCGCTTGCGTTCATGCGGGGCGTCAGCTGAAAGGCCACGTTCCCGGCGCTCAGCACCCGGCCCTCCAGCCCGCTTACAGCAATCAGCGCCCGCACGCCGGGGCGCGGCGTAAGATGGTTGATGCGCTTAAGGCCCAAACTCGCGATGGCGCGGTTTTCATCCCTCAGCGGCACGATGTCCGCGATCGTGGCCAGCGCCGCAAGGTCGATGTACTCCATCGCCGCGTCCCTGTCCTCAAGCGCCGCCACCAGCTGAAACGCCACCCCCGCGCCGCAAAGATAGCCAAAGGGGTAGCCCGAAAGCAATGGATTCACCGTCGGGCAGTCCGGCAGCTGGTCACCGGGGCGGTGGTGGTCGGTCACGATCACCTTGAGCCTGTGCTCCTTGGCCCGCTCCACCAGCTCCAGCGCGGTTATCCCGCAGTCCACGGTGATCAATAGCTGAAAGTCCTTTGCGATCTTGTCCACCGCGTCCGCGTTCAGGCCGTAGCCCTCCGTGTGGCGGGAGGGCAGATACACGTCGCAGTCCACGCCCCGGCTTTTCAGGTACAGGCTCAGGATCGCAGAGGCGCACACCCCGTCCACGTCGTAGTCCCCGTACACGCACACCCGCTCCCGCGCGCGGATGGACTGGCGGATCATCTGCACCGCTTCGTCCATGTCGCTTAGCAAAAAGGGGTCGTGAAACAGCTCCCTTCCGGGATTCAGATACCTGCGCGCTTCCTCGTCGCTGCTTACGCCGCGCGTCGAAAGCAGGCGGTGCAGGATGGGATCCATGCCCTTCGGACACTCCCATACCCTCTCGCCCTCCGCCTGCCGCAGGCGGTATTTAAGCATCTTCCTCGCCTTCCTGCGCCCTGGCGGGCCGTTTGGCCTGCCTGCGCTCACGAAGCTTCATAAGCCGCGCCCAGATGGGCCCGCTCAAAAGGTTGGAGGAATAAGTCCCGGCCACCATGCCCACGATCAGCGGGAAGGTGAATTCCCTGATCGTCGCGCTGCCAAAGATGAACAGCGCAAGCAGGGTAAGCAGGGTCGTGATGCTGGTGTTGATCGTGCGGGACATGGACGCGCTCACCGCAGCGTCCACGATCTCGCCGCCGGAAAGCCTGGCGTTTTGCTTTTTGTATTCGCGGATGCGGTCAAATACCACGATGGTATCGTTGATCGAGTAGCCCACGATGGTGAGCAGCGCTGCGATGAACGAGGAGTTCACCTGGAAAAACGCGCCCGCAAGGCACATGCCCGCGACCATCAGCGCAACGTCGTGGAGCAGTCCAAACAGCGCCGCCGCGCCGGAGAACAGATCAAAGCGGATCGCGATGTAGATCAGCATCAGCACCATCGCGGCCAGGATGGATTTTAGCGCGTTTTTGATCAGCTGCGCGCTGGACACCGCGCCCGCGTACTCCATCGAGCGGTACTCCGCGCCCGCAAAGTTTCCCGTGATCAGCTGGTTCAGTTTGCTAAGCTGCGCGGAAGAGGTCTCCTCCGACTGCTCCTTATCATCCTCGTCCAGCTTCAGGCGGACCTGCAGGTGGGTCATGCTGCCGTCTTCTGCCGCGACCTTGGTAAGCTGCACGTCGTTAAAGCCGTTCTCGCTCAGGAGCTTTCCGACATCCGCAGTCGCAAACTCGCCGCCCATGCTGTATTCCACGATGGAGCCGCCGGTAAAGTCGATGCCGGGGGTAAGCCCCGCTCCCACAAGGGTCATGACCAGCGCGACGACCAGGATCACGGCGGGCACCAGCAGGGTAAGCCCGCTGCGCTTCATGATGGGCAGCGTCTTGCGCTCCCGGAAGGGTCTTGTGTACAGCCCCTTGCCGGTAAGGCCCAGCCGCACCGCGCGCCTAAGCAGAAAGCGCGTTACGAACACCGCTGTGAACATGCTGACCACCACGCTCAGCGCCAGCGTGTAGCTAAAGCCCTTGACCGGGCCCGTGCCGTAGTACATCAGCACGAACGCCGCGATCAGGGTGGTCACGTTGGAATCGATGATCGCGCTCAGGGCGTTTTTAAAGCCCGCCTTCAGCGCCGACTCGTAGCTGCGCCCGTTTTTCAATTCCTCGCGGAAGCGCTCGAAGATCACCACGTTTGCGTCCACGGCCATGCCGATACCAAGCAGGATGCCCGCGATGCCCGGCAGCGTCAGCTGGATGCCAAGCGCCCCCAGCAGGAAAAACACCAATATCACGTACCAGATCAGCGCGACATCCGCCATAAGGCCCGGCAGGCGGTACATGACGAGCATAAAAAGCAGCACAAGACCTAATCCTATAAGCCCGGCGGTCAGCGCCTTGCTTATCGCGTCCTCGCCCAGGGTCGCGCTGATCGCGCGGGTCTCGGTCTCGTTTATGCTAAGCGGCAGCGCGCCGCTCATGATCAGGGTGCTGAGGCGTCTGGCCTCGGCAAAGGATTCCTGCGTGCCCATCGCGCCAAAGCTTATGTTGCCCTCGCCGCCGCCGATGCGCTCGCTCACCGTGGGGGCGGAGATCACTTCGCCGTCCAGCACGATAGAGATGCTGCGCCCGATCAGCCGCGCCGTCGCGTCCGAAAAGGCCTTGGTCGCCTGGCTGTTGAGCTTAAAGCGCACCACGTACTGCCCGTCCTCCGGGTTCATGGCGGGAGCGACCTCGACGATGTCCTTGCCCTCCATGATCACGTTCCCGTTTGGATCCACAAACTGCAAAAGCGCGGGAGTGCCGATCAGCTCCACCACCTCGCGGGGATCGCTCACCTCGGGGATCTCGATGCGGATGCAGTCGCTGCCCTGCAAAGAGACGTTGGCCTCCGTGTAGCCCTGGTCGGTCAGGCGGGTGCGCAGCACCTCGCTGGTGGCCTCAAGCAGAGCGTCAAAGCTCCCCTCCTGGGCGCTTTCAGGATCGGCACGAAACACCGTGTACACGCCGCCCTTCAGATCCAGTCCCAGACTCAGCCTGTCCCCCAGCGGCGAAAGCACCTGCTTTCCCCCAAGGCTCAGGCCCGTAAACGCCAATACGCAAACCATCGCTGTCACGACCGCGATGATCGCAAGCGCCAGCGCATTTCTTGCTCTCATACTTCCTCCAAAAAATTTCCCATATTAATTTGTTCAATTATATCCAAGCCCGCCTTCCCTGTCAACGCCGATAAGGTTATGGAATGGTTTATGATGCCTTCTGACCTGCTATGTTTGATTATAGAAAAAACAAAAAGAGGCTGCAAACCCCTTTTTGAAAAACTGAACACGAAACGCTGAACAGTCAGAAGCAACCGCAACGTCTCATCCAAGAACTATCGATAGTTTTATCACCCGGACTCAAAACTCAGGAGCCTGCTTTTGCATCAAGCTCCAATACATGCTGATCAATCAACTTGATAGTGTCATGAATGGCAGTGCAAAGTTCGTTCCATTTAACTGCCCGAAAGGCAAGTCCTCTTACAATATTGAGACTGATTGTTTTCTGATTAGGATTGCCTCGTTTTATACAAAAAGCGTCAATTCTGAAAGTGGGAACTACATAGAATTCCCAGTCATCTAAAACTAAAGGATTTGCGCTTGCTATATCCTGGTTAGAATTAAGACAGAATACGTAGATCTCGTTTTGTCTTGCCGATTCCTTACCATTCCTATCAAGCCCTCCAAACCAATAATAGTTGCTGGATGGAGCAATGTTGAATGTCCGTGCTTTTGACACTTTATTCTTGTTCCATGTATGAACATAAGATGTCGATTTTACTTCAATACGTTTTGAACCGCAGGAAAGATCGTATCCTGTCCAGGAATTGATATTCTCCGCTTTTGAAATTCCCAACGCCCGGGCTACGAGATATTCAGCGATCGCACCTTGAAGATTCTTTAATTGACAATAAGAATAACGCCAAAAGTCCAACACTGAAAACTCCTGGACGCCATTGAAAGTAAAAGCATCCGCCTCAGTATAGGCATGATACTGTGTATTCATGTCGTGCTGCTTCTGCACAGCAGCTTCAAGGGCACGCTGTTTATCAAGTTCAATCCCCATTTTAATACTCCAAATAATGAGATGGACTATCCGAGACGTTCTGGTTATCGGCATTTCGCTTCCATCATACCTTCTACATGGTAGAGCAGCTTACCCTGCCCATTCTTGCAATGGCTTAATCGTCATGCCTTTTTCTTTCAGCTCACTTAGCGCCCTTGTTCTGCCGTTGCCATGGTCTGTAACATGCTTTCCCAGTCAATCCGCAATCGGGATCCCGATCTCTTCCCCCAGCTTTGGCACGACGCAGCGGGGGCTTTGGCCGTATTTGGCCTCAAGATAATCGCGGAACTGCGTGGGGTCTGCGCTGTTATTGGCAAACAGGTCCCAGTGTCCCGGCATGACCGCGCCCGGCTGCAGCTCGCCCGCCAGATCCGCAGCCTCCTGAAAGGTCATATTGCCGATGCAGTTTCGCCTGTAGCGCTCCGCGTCCCGCCCGTTGATGGGCAAAAGCGCAAGGTCGATGGGTCCAAAGCCGCAAAGCTTTGGCAGCATCCCTTCGTATCGCAGGGTGTCCCCGGCGTGATAGAGCCTTACGCCGTTTCCCTCAATGACGTACTGCAGGCAGGGATACAGGCCGCTTTGCTCGTCCCTGTCCAAAAATTCGTGCGCGGCGGCAAGGGCCCGGATGGTGACATTCCCAAGCCGCACGCTCTGCCCGTCGTTGAGGCCGAAACAGTTTTGGGGCTTTACCCCGTCCGCAAGCACCGCCTTGGCGTGCGCCGCAGGAAACACAAAGCGCGCGTCCGGGCAGGTCTTTGCCCACACTGCCCAGGACGGATGATCGATGTGATCCGAGTGATCATGCGTTCCCAAAAACACATCGATCCCCGTGACCTCTCCCACCGGGATCGGCGGCGGGACCGTGCGCGCGGGATCATCGGACGCGTAATAATCCACGCACAAAAGCGTTTTGCCAAGCTTTATCAAAAGCCCCATCTGGGAAAGCCACCAGACCTTCGCCTCTCCGTAGGGCACGTGCGCCTTTTGCGCCTGCTCGATCAAAGCATTCATGTTTTTATTTGCCGCCCCGCACGGCGCTTACAAACTCCCTGGGATCCGCGGCCTTGAAAAACGCAGAGCCGGTCACCAGCATGTCTGCGCCCGCCGATACGGCCAGAGGCGCGGTCTGGGTGTTGATGCCGCCGTCCACCTCGATGATCGGGTTCAGCCCGCGCTGGTTGCACCTTTCGCGCAGCGCCTTTACCTTCTCCAGCGTAAAGGGGATCAGCTTTTGCCCGCCCTTGCCGGGTTCCACAGTCATCACAAGGATCAGCTGCGCCTCCTCAAGCACGTCCTCCAGCGCATCCACGCGGGTGAAGGGCTTTATCGAGACCCCGGCCACGCAGCCCAGGTCCCTGATGCGCCGAAGGGTGTTTTTCAGCTCGAAGCCTGCGGCCTCCTGATGCACGGTGATGTAGCGCGCGCCGGCCTTTGCAAACTCCTCGATGTGGCGCTCGGGATGCACGATCATCAGGTGCGCGTCCACGTCAAAGCCCTTGGCGGCGACCTGCTCAAGCACGCCCTGGCCAAAGGTGATCGCGGGCACAAACTCGCCGTCCATCACATCGTAGTGCAGCGCGTCCGCGCCGGAGGCGATCACCTTGTCCACCTCGTCGCCGATTTTCAGATAATTCGCGGCCAGCAGCGACGGCGCGATTTTAATCATAACGTTTCGACCACCTTTCCTTCATTTCCGAAAACAGCAGCGCGTAGCGCTCGTAGCGCTCGCGGGGGATGCGTCCCGCCTTTAGCGCCTGCTTCACGGCGCAGCCCGGCTCGCTCAAATGCATGCAGGGCTCAAAGCGGCAGTTTTCCCCGGCAAGCTGAAATTCCGCGTACAATTCCGGCAGGCGCTGGGGCTCCATCAATTCGTTTTCAAACAGGCTGAAGCCGGGGGTGTCCATCACCGCGCCGCCCCCCTCCACGGGGATCAGGCGGCTGGAGCGGGTGGTATGCCGGCCCCGCTCGATCTTTTGAGAGATGCCGCCGGTCAAAAGCGCCTTTCCGTACAGGGCGTTGATCAGCGAGCTTTTTCCCGCGCCGCTTTGCCCCGCAAAGGCGTGCACGCTGCCCCGCAGCGCGTTTTTCAGTTCCTCAAGCCCGCTGCCCTGCTTTGCGCTTACGCAAAAGGCCGCTGCGCCACTTTTTTCGTACTGGGCGCAGATCGCCCTTGCGCCCTCTTCGTCCTCGTCGCATTTGTTTACGGCAAGCAGCGTCTGGACGCCAAGGCTTCTTGCCATAAGAAGAAGCCGATCCACAAGCAATAGGTCCGCCTGGGGCTTTGACGCGGCCACGGTCAAAACCAGGCTGTCAAGATTTGCGACCGGCGGGCGCACCAGCGCGTTTTTGCGGGGCAGGATACGCGTGAGCCACCCTTCCTCTTCCCCGTTTCCGGGCTCAAACTCCACATGGTCGCCGCAAAGGGGCTTCAGCCGCTCCCGCCGGATCTTCGACTGCGCGTGCAGGGTGTACCTTTCCTGCTGCGGCGTTATCACGTAGTAAAAGCCGCCGATCCCCTCAAGCACCGTGCCCTGCATATCAGAAAAACTCCAGCTCGTTTGTAAAGGCGAGCATGTCGTCGTAGTACACCTGAAGCGCATGGGTGCCTTCCTCCGGGCTTTCCAGCTCCAGAGCGATGATCCTGTCCAGCTCGCAGTCCTCGCTGAACACCTCCGTCTGCGCGCCGGAGGGCGCGATCAGCACCATCCGCACGTGCATTTTGAGGGGCACGCGCCAGTTGAAGGAGGCAAGGTACTTTACGGGATTTGGCAGCGTCACGCAAAGACGCACTGCGCTCCCCCGAAGCACCGTTTCGCCCACGGGCGGATCCTGCAAAAGCACCGTATCCGCGGCGGCGTCTGTGGAGTAGCCGGTCGTGATCTCCCAGCCAAGCCCCATCGCCTCCAGCTGATCGATGGCCTGCTGGCGGGTCTTGCCGCACAGCGCGGGCACCAGCATCTGCTCGGAGTTGATCGTAAGGTTCACCGTCTCGCCAGGCTTTGCGCTGCCCTCGTTTGGGCTTTGCGCCACCACGCTGTCCAGCGCCACCCCGGGCAGGGAGGTATAGTTCAAATACACTGTGGGAAAGCCGTATTCACTAAGCAGCGTAAGCGCGCTTTGCCGGTCCTTGCCGACGGTATCGGGCAAAAACACCGGCTCCGCGCCAAGGCTCACAGTGATGCTGACGGCGCGGTTTCGCCGCCCGCGCTCGCCGCCCTCCGGCTGCTGGCGCAGCACCTGGCCCTCCGGCTCCCAGCTGCTGTAGACGTAGGTCTCCTCCACGCGCATGTCGCTTGCGCTTATGAGGCTCAAGGCCTCCTGCTCATTTCTGCCCACTACGTCCGGCACGTCCACGCCGTAGAGGATGTCGCTTACCCGCACAAAGCCGTAGATCACGATGCCAAGCACCGTGACAAGCGACAGGGTGATCAAAATCGCGTTTCGCCAGTTTTTGACGAGCGTCCGGCCAAAGCCCCCGAACACGCCGCCCTTTTGGCTTCTAAACGCCTTTTGCAGCGCGTCCGCCATGGCCACGGCGCTTGGATAGCGCATGCGGGGTTCCTTTTCCAGCGCCTTCAAAACCACCTGCTCGATGGCGGGTGGCACGTCCCGGTTGTAAGCTCTAATGCCCACGGGGACGTCGTTCAATTGCATATTCATGATCACCGACGGGTTGTCCGCATCAAACGGGACGCGCCCGGTCAGCAATTCGTACAGCAATATGCCAAGCGAATACAGGTCGCTTCGCTCGTCCACCTCCGCATTTCTCACCTGCTCCGGCGACATATACTGGACGCTGCCAAAGATCTTGTCGTCGCTTGAGATGGTGCCCATGCCGCCGCCAAGAAAGCGGGCGATGCCAAAGTCCGTCACCTTTATGGTGCCGTCCTTGTCCAGCATGATGTTTTCGGCCTTGATGTCCCGGTGGATGATTTTCTTCCCATGGGCGTGATCCAGCGCAGCCAAGATCTTCAGCCCGTACTTGACCGCGCTTCGCCAGCTGATGCGACCGGCCTTCAGCACGTCCCGAAGGGTCTGCCCGTCCACGAATTCCTCCACCAGGTACAGCATGTCCCCTTCGGAGCCGTTATCGTAGATCTTTACGATGTTTTTGTGGTTCAGTGCTTCGTTTGCCTTGACCTCGCGCATGAACATGCGCTTTTGGTCGCTGTCTTTGCGCTTGTCTTCGCTTAGCACCTTCAGGGCCACCACGCGGTTTTTCTGGCGATCCAGCGCCTTGTACACCACGCTCATGCCGCCCGTGCCCACCTGCTCCAGGATCTCGTAACGGCCTGAAACGAGCTCAAGCATCTGTCTCGCCTCCAACGGCCACCACAGTCACGTTGTCCTCTCCCCCGCGGCGCAGCGCCCACAGGCGCAGCGTTTCAAGCTTCTGGGCAAGGCTTTTGCCGCTTTGCGTAAGGCAGCGCATGATCTCCTCGTCCGTGAGCATCGTGGTAAGCCCGTCCGAGCACAAAAGGTATACGTCGCCCTCCTGCGCGTCCAAGGGCAGGATCTCCGGCTCCACTTCGCTTTTTTGCCCGATGCAGCGAGTGATCAGGTTTCGCCTTGGATGCACCCGCGCCTCCTCGCGGCTGATCACGCCGTCGCGCACCAGCCCCTCCACGAAGGAATGATCCGTGCTAAGCTGCGTAAGCGCTCCCCCGCGCAGGCGGTAGGCGCGGCTGTCGCCGATATGACCAAGCACCGCCCCGCCGTCCGTAAAAAGAAGGGCCGTCAGGGTCGTGCCCATGCCGCGGGTGCTGTCGCTTTCCTCCGCCTGCTGCAAAACGTTTGCGTTTGCGGCCTCAAAGGCCCTGTTCATCGCCTCCTCGGGGTCTGAATAAGGCTTTCGAAGCTCCTGAGCCAGACATTCGATGGCAAGGCGGCTTGCAACCTCGCCGGACAGATGCCCACCCATGCCGTCCGCCACGGCCAAAAAGCACTCGCCAGGGCGCGGCAGATAGTAATAGTCCTCGTTCAGCTCGCGCTTCTTGCCTTTGTCGCTCACGCTGCAAAACATCATGCGTTTGCCTCCCCCTCCAAGCGGGAACGGCGCAGCTGTCCGCACGCCCCCTGTATGTCGTCGCCCATCTCCCTGCGGCGCGTGGCCGAAATGTGCCGCATCTCCAAACGCTTCAAAAAGCCCTGGATCATGCGCTCGTCCGGTCCCTCCAATTGCCGCTCCTTTACGTCGTTTAAGGGTATCACGTTTACGTGGCACTGCATGCCCCTTAGCCTTGCGGCCAGCTTGTCCGCGCAGTCGTCAGAGCAGTTCACGCCCCTGACCAGGGCATATTCAAAAATCACCCGCCGGCCTGTCTTTGCGATGTATTCGCGGCAGGCGTCCAGGATGTCGTCGATGGAATAGGCGTTGGCCACGGGCATCAGCTGCTTTCGGATCTCGTCGTCCGGCGCGTGCAGGGATACGCTAAGCGTGACCGGCAGCCCCTCGTTTGCAAACTGGCGCATGCGGGGAACAAGGCCGCATGTGGACAGCGACACGTTTCGAAGGGACAGGTTAAGCCCCTCCGGCGCGTTCAAAAGGCGCAGAAATTTTACCGTATTATCATAATTGTCCAGCGGCTCTCCGCTTCCCATCAGCACGACGTTATGGATGCCGTTTGCTTTTTCGTCCTCGTCATGGATGCGCCGGTTGACCGCAAGGATCTGCCCCAGGATCTCTCCCGCTTCAAGATCGCGCACGCAGCCCTCGAGCGTAGAGGCGCAAAAGCGGCAGCCCATGCGGCAGCCCACCTGCGTGCTTACGCACAGGGTGTCGCCGTAGTGGTAGCGCATCCTTACGCCCTCGATGATGTTGCCGTCCGTAAGCTCATACAGATACTTTTCCGTGCCGTCGATCTTCGAGGTCACGCACTCGCGGATGTGAACGCCGAAGGATACGCATTCCTCCATAAGGCGCTCCCTCAGGCGCGCAGGGAGGTTTGTCATCTCGCCGATTTCCGCGCCCTTGCAGATCCATCCGTAGATCTGCTTTGCGCGAAACGCGCCCTCGCTCAGGCTCTTTACGTACTCCGTAAGCTCCGTAAGGCTCATGGACGCAAGGTTTCGCTTTTGCAGACCCTGGGTCATCGCACCCTCACCATGCGGGCGATAAAGAAGCCCTCAAGCTCGTCTTTGTCCTGCCTTAGCTTGAGCAGTCCGCCCTCGCACTTTGCTCTTAGCGCCTCCGGCAAGTAGTCCGCGTCCTCTTCCAGCTTGAAATCCGGATGGGACAGCAAAAAGGCGTGCACGCGCTCCTCGTTTTCCTGCGGCAGGATCGTGCAGGTGGAGTAGACCAGCCTTCCGCCCGGGCGCACGTACTCGCAGCAGGCGTCAAGCAGCTTTTGCTGCAGCTTGCAGATCTCAAGCAGGCGGTCCTTTGTAAAGTGCTGCCGGATGTCGGGCTTGTCCGCCATCACGCCAAGGCCGGAGCAGGGCGCGTCCACCAGCACCGCGTCCATGGTGCGCAAAATGTCGTCCTTCAAAAGGGACGCGTCCCTCGGCACGCAGCGCAGGTTGTCAAGGCCAAGGCGCCTTGCGTTTTTCTTCATCAGCTCCACCCGGTGCTCGTGCAGATCCCAGCAGTATACCCTGCCGCTGCCCTGCATCTCCTCGCCCATCAGCGCGGCCTTGCCGCCGGGCGCGGCGCAGGCGTCCAGAATGTTCATGCCCCGCTTTGGCGCGATGGCCAGCGCCGCGAGGATCGCGCTTTCGCCCTGAATGGAGAACAGGCCCTTTTCGTATTCGGGCGCCTGCGCCAGGCTGCCCGCCCGGTAGACCCTGTAGGCGTGGGGCACGATGGATTTTTCGAAGCGGATCTCATTTTTGGAAAGCCAGGCCTCCAGCTCCTCGTCGCTCCAGCGCAGAAGGTTCGGGCGGATGGTCTCAAAGCGCTCCTGAGGCCGCCAGGCCAGCAGCTGCTCCGCCTCGTCCGGGCCGTATGCTTCGATCAGTGCCTCGACCGTATAGGGGCTTGCGGAATACTCGGTCTCAAGATAGGTTTCGATGCCGTCTTCGCGGGAGGGCAGATGCAGTTCGCCCGCTTCCTTCGCGCGCAGAAGGCTTCTGAGCACGCCGTTTACAAAGCCTGCCGCCTCGTCCTTTTTGTAGGCCTT
>CADBNW010000193.1 GCA_902796025.1 uncultured Eubacteriales bacterium | reverse complement strand
TGATAGTTGTTGGCGTGGTAACCTTATTCTATCACTTGGCTCTCTGTTTTGTCTCCCTCTATGTTACCTATCTATTGTACCAAAACATTTGAGAACGGTTTTCAAATTAAATCTTCCTAAATTCTTCTGAAACAGCACGCACGCATGCTTGCCGAGAAAACAAAGTCTCAGTTTTGCCTTCCTGCACTTCTCAACGTTTCTCAACGATTTCCAAAAGTCCAAAATTTTCGATTTGCCCTATTAACCATTTCTTCTCTTGCAATTTGGCTGCGCGGGTGCTATACTAATTGGGTTGATTGGATAAAAAGGATTCATCGGAATCCGGCATACGGGGCATTAGCACAGTTGGTAGCGCGCAACGTTCGCATCGTTGAGGTCAGGGGTTCGAATCCCCTATGCTCCATAGCAAAAAAAGACTTGAGGCAAATCGCTTCAAGTCTTTTTGTATGCTTTCAAGGGCACAGCTTCAGTATATCACTTTGGATCACGACAAGGCGAAGGCCAGCGCAGCGGTCTATGGCATCATGGAAACTGCAAAAGCCCACGGCCTGAATCCGGAAAAATACATCAACCACCTGCTGGCTGTCCTGCCGGAGTACTTCGCCAAATACCCGAAAGCCGCTGTCGATGACCTGATGCCGTGGGCAGATAAGCTGACCGAACTCTGCCATATTTAGTGTGGTTTATTTATCGCTTACATGCACCCTGCACGTAGCTGAATTGCGTCGCGTAGGCTGCGCCGTTGGTGACCGTCCTGTTCGTCATCCGGTTCAACTTGTCGTAGGTGCAACTCACCTTAGGGCAACCTTAAAAAATCATCTTACTGCTTTCTCACACACCCTCCCCGATATTGCTAAAAACTTCTCTAGCAAACTTGGCTGTTATGACACTTCCAGAATCATCTATTTCAATACTATCAAAAACTGTGTTAAGCAAAACTCTTCCGTAGCAATCAATCAATCCATATTGTTTCGAGTCATTGACTACTATTCCCACGACGCAGACGTTCCCTCTTACATCTACTAGGTCTGGATATGTCGGTGGCAAAAGATACTCTCCCCTATAATTGATTAATCCCCATAAGCCTTTATACTCAACCAGCGCGACCTCGTCTGTAAACTCAGAATAGTCATCGAAGACTGTATCTATCAAATATTGTGCCTTTTCATCTATTACACCATACTTTCCATTGAGTTGCACCCATGCTTTTTCTATGAAGAATTGCGATGCATCATCAAATTGTGGTTCACATAGATAAGTGCCATTCAAAAGAATATACCCATATTTCCCATTACTACCTTTGATGCGTGCTATACCATCCACAAATACTTCTGCATCTTCAAACTGCGGTTCGAATAAGTATGTTCCCTTACTCCTTATATATGCATATAACCCATCTTTGATTACTACCGCAACTCCATTTTCATCAAACTTTTCATAACCCCATCCAGGGCTTTTAAATGAAGGTTCGAAAATATACATCCCATCTAAATTTATATATCCCCAGAACCCGTTTATCATTACTTCCGCTATTTCATCTTTCCCAAATTCATAAGCGAAGTCAAATTGAGGTACAGCAATCCACTTTAAATCCGAATCCAAAAAACCATATTTGCCATTCTGTTTAACGATATATGTCTGAGAAGCATCATCAAATACTATCTCGGCATCTTTACCAGACGGCATTTTATCACTATATAACAAGGTTTGATTCTTATTAGCTTCACACAGATTTGGAATTTGAAATAAGAACTCCGCGTTTGCCAGAAAACAATTATTCACCATTAACCATTCCATATCATTTATTAAAGTTATATTCAGCAAAATGAGTATTAAGGTAGCCAGTTTTTTCATAAGTATAAACCTCAATGTATTATTTGGACTGGTATGGAAAACCTGAGTGGTTTTCATGACCATATGCATACCAGTCTTATGTTGTGATCAGGCTATGTTCGCCTGTTGGTGCTGCAGCCTATAGGCTGCAGGGCTCATGGAACCCGGTGTGCTGTGCAGTCGTTACCGGTTATAAATATTTCGACGGAATAAAAGATATTCCTGCTTAGCGCACTTATTCCCAACTTGTTTGCTACACTCGTCGTTGATTTCCCGCTCCTCATATACTCCGCGGTCTGATCCCGCATCTCTTGGGTATACTTGCTGTTGTTGCTTGGCATAGAATCCCCCTTCTATGCATATAGTATATCACTACCCACTAACCTTTTTCCATACCAGTCCATTGTCCTGACGGGTCGATTACGCTCAGCGCCTTGCTGTTTGCGTCAAGGGTGTTGGTGATTTCGTTTCCTTGCATATTCTTATCACTCATCAATCCAAGATAATACTAAACTCCCATTTCCTCCATTTAGCAATATATGCAATCCACCGCACTCTGATTCAGTCTCTATATCTTGTATATCCCCATATTCAAAACACCACATATCAATATTTTTATAATGTATTATTGTATGCACAGTATAGTTTATAAACATATTATTGATATTCAATTGGTCGAGTATATTAAATGCCAAAGCTTTTGCTTCTTCAGAGTTTGTAATCACTCTAAATTGTATAGATCCTAAAAAATCAGATAAATCAATGCAAAGCTCAGCATTTTCATATATGGAGTTATCTGTTTCCGCTTCAATAAATGCTATGTTCATTTCTTGTTCCCCCTTTGATTTAATTTCACATTTTACGTCAGTATTACTATGAACTGATTTAAATCCGAATATAGTCAGCATGGCGAAGAGTAACAGTAATCCTTTTTTCAACATTTTTCACTACTCCTTATTACGGCGTAGGCCAAGTTGGACTGGTATGGAAAACCTGAGTGGCTTCCGTGACCATATGCATACCAGTCTGTTGTTGTGATCAGGCTATGTTTGCCTGTTGGTGCTGTAGCCTATAGGCTACAGGGCTCATGGAACCCAGTGTGCTGTGCAGGCGTTTCCGCTTATAGAATATTTCGACGTAATAAAAGATATTCCTGCTTAGCGCACTCATTCCCAACTTGTTTGCTACACTCGTTGCTGATTTCCCGCTCTGCAGTATGTACTCCGCCGTCTGCTCCCTCATCTCCTGGGTATACTTACAGTTGTTGCTCGGCATAGAATCCTCCCCTTCTATGCATATACTTTATTACTACCCACTAACCTTTTTCCATAACAGTCCAAATATGAAATCGAAGAAATCGGTTAGCCTCAAACGGTCAGAGTTATTTCCTGCCCGCCTGCCAGTGGATACCACATTGATTAGATGCCGTCAAGGGCAAGACATGCGCGCACCCTTGACGGCATCAGATCAATATGGTGTTAGGCAGGCAAGTCAGTTAAATTTCTGCCTTTCCAGGCAAAGGCGCTGGCGCGCGGTTCCGCTTTTTGGCGGCGTTTACAGGGCGGATCCGCCCTTTCTGAGTGCCGCGCGGACAAGCCTGCCGTCCAGAGCCTGCATGGATGTATTTTGGTCCAGGCACAGCGCGCAGGCTACACCGGCAGCCTCGCCCATTTGATTTGTGTTGATCATCACCCTCAGCGCTCCAAACGCGCCCTCGTCGGCATTGATCATGCGGCCCGCAGGGATGACATTTTCCCATTTTTCAAGCACCAGCGTTGAAAAGGGGATCTGATAATACCTTGCGTAATCATCATCAAGGCCCAGATCCTTGCGCCAGTTGCCATGGATGCGCCTTTCACCTTTGCCGTAGCAAATATCGAGGCTGCCGTCGAGCTCTTTGAAGGTGATCCCATTGTCGTCGGGGTGGTGGATGTCTGTACGGTAGGTGCCCTGCAGGATCGCGTCATCGTAACGCTTTCCAAGCAGCAGATCATCCGCGTTCGCCTTGAATCTCGTCTCGTAATGTGCTGTCTCACGGATGCCGATTGCGGAGCAGAGGTTCACGATGGCGTAATTTGGGGAGACATACTTTTTGAGCAGCGCCTCAAGGGCAAAAGCGCGGCGTCTGCCCTCGAGCTCCGCCTTTGTAAGGTCGTCCGCTTTGCTCAGATCCATCCCAAACACATGGTTGTCCGCCCTGAAGCTGATCCCTGGCAGCCCCGGCACCGGACCAAACCAGCCCCAGTCGTCGTCAAGGCCGAACTCTTCGCCATGATTCGTGATGGCCCACTCGATGACCTTGCCGGAGGTCTCGCCGTTCAGAAGAAAAGCGGTCGTCGGAGGCTGCACGGTCGCGTTGTAATACCGCGGCACCTTAAGATCCCTAAGCAGATCTCCGTCGCCGGTGGCGTCCACGTAGAAGCCGGCCTTTATCGCGCCGCGCCCGTCCTTATTTTGAATAAAGATGCAATCCACCTTGTCTCCGTCCGTATCCACGCCCGCGTACATCGTATGAAACAGGGTGTAAATGCCTTCCTGCTGCACCATTTTGTCGAGCTGGCGCACCAGGGCGATCGGATTAAAGCGGTTGGCCACGTTTCTGTTTTGGCACACCCTGGCCTGGCCTTCCTTTTCAAGGGCATTGATGACCTCGCTGGACAGGCCCGCGATCACCTGCTCTTTGTAGTCAAAGTCCAGCATGCTGTGCCAGATATTGACAAGCCCTGCGGTAGCCGTTCCGCCGAAATAATTCTGCCGCTCGATGATCGCGACCCTCGCGCCCATCCTGGCGGCTCTGATGGCCGCGAAAACGCCCGTCGCGCTTCCGCCGAGCACGCAGATGTCGCCCTCCCATACAAGCGGGATCTCTCTTGCTTTTTCACATACGGTTTTCATTTGATCTTTCCTCCCATTCCTGCGTCGTGCGTATGATTGGCAGTGAAATCGTGATCCTGGTCCCTATGCCGACTCTGGAGCGCACGGAAATGCCGTATTCGTCTCCAAAGTACAGTTTTATCCTGGCGTCCGTGTTCACAAGCCCCGTGGATCTCAGCTCTGTGCCCGTATTTTCCCTGAGGATCCTCCCCGCAGTGTCCTCATCCATGCCGCAGCCGTTGTCCATCACGCTTAAGATCAGCATGTTGTCCTCGGTATAGGCTTCTATGATGACCAGCCCGTCCCGGCCCGTTTGTACAAGCCCGTGATAGACGCTGTTTTCGATGATGGGCAAAAGCAAAAGCTTAAGAACGAGCAGCCCCTTGAGCTCTTCGGAAACGTTGATGCTCAGTTCATATTTTTGCTCGTAGCGAAGGCGCATGATGTCCATGTACTCGGCCGCGCATTTCACCTCGTCAGAGAGCGTGTCGTAGGGCGCCGTTTTTTCCGTGCTCAAAAGCAGCATATGCACAAGCGCGCTCACCGCCATGGGGATGCGGTCCTGCCTGCCAGACAGCGCCAGGGAAGAGAGCATATTGAGAGAATTGTACAGAAAATGCGGCGCGATTTGATTCTGGAGGGCCCTTTTTTCCGCCTCAAAACGCTTTTGCTGTATCTCGGACTGCGTTTCGGTCATCTGGTCGATGCGGTGGAGCATTTCCCCGATGCTGCGCGACAGATCGCCGATCTCGTCCCTTCGCTGCTCGCGAAGAAAAGTCTCCGCCTGCGGTTTTTCACTGCCCTGTATGCTTACAGACAGCATCCGGATGGGCTTGATGAAATGCCAGGCGATCACAGCCAGCACCGCGATCATAGAAACCATGAGCAGGGCGGAAATTCCAAGATTCGTTCTCAGCAGCAAAAACAGCGAGGAATAGGCAAGCGTTTCGTCGATGATGATGACCAGCTTCCAGTCGCTTTTTTTGAAGCCGTTGCTTGAAAACAGCCGGTAACGGACGCGGTCTTCTCCTGTATAATCGATCCACTCCTTCTCGCCGCCATTGAGCCGGGACACGATCTCGGCAGAAGCCACATGGGCCGGAAGGTTTGAGCAGATAGGCCTTGATGTCCCTGACAGCAGCAGATAATTGACATTTCGCGTTCCGCACACGAGCTTGATCTGATCTTCGATGGTGTCAAGGCCCAATTCGCCGATTGCCGTCCCGCCGGAAGGATTTCGCCGCGACACGGCGATCGTATTTGCGGTGATCATGCTCGAGCGATAAACATCCGACAGCACCGCAGCACCGTTTGTGGGCGTTGCGGCAGCCAACTGAAGCGGTATGTCGTAATTCAGCGTCCTTTGCAGGGTTTCCAGCACGACTTCGGAGCTTGAATACATATTGCGGTTTGCATCGACATAGTACAGCTTTCTGAAGCCCTGCACCGTGCGCGACAGGGAATCGTTCAAAAGCTTTCCCACCTTGTCCCTGTCGCCCGAATTCAGGTCCGGCAGGTAGCTAAGCTGAGTTATGGCGTTTCTGTATTCCTGCAGGAGAGAATCGACCGCGTCGGAGATATTTCTGGACAGCTCCTCATACTCGGTTCGCTGCCTGTCGTAGAGCACATTAAAAAACATTTTGCCCTGAACCAGTATGAGCACACATGCCATGAAGAGGCCTGCGATCAAAAACGCAGATAGCAGTTTAATGACGATGCTGTGTCTTAGCTTAGTCATCGAGGCGCCCCTTCAAACGGTATTTTTGCGGAGTAAGGCCAAAGCGCTGCGTAAATTGCGTTGAAAAATACCGCACGTCGACAAAGCCGCAGCGCTCGGCGATCTGGTAGATCTTCATGTTGGTCGTCTTTAGCAGCCGGGCTGCAAGCTTCAGCCTGGCGCTTTGGATGTATTGCTTCAGGCCCACGCCCGTTTCCTGTTTGAAATACGTGCTAAGATACCCGGGACTGAGCTCTACGACGTCCGACAGAGTCCTTAGCGAAAGCTCTTCGTTCAGATGCTCGTCGATGTATTTTTTGACGTCCTCTATCACCCGGTTTGTTTTGACGACGCTGAGCTGCTCGGTAAGCAGCATTCCCCGCAGAATGATTTCGATTTCATGGATCGATCGGGCCTCCCTGATCCGGGCGCTCAGCCTTATGGCCGCACTCGACAAAAAGCGGATGCAATCGAGCAGGGTGCGCTTTGCGTCCTCGGGGCTTATCCTCTTTTCGATGCACAGTGCCGCAAAATCCCCGGGGAAGGTCTCCAGGTCGCCCAGCAAAAAGCGCTCGCACCAGCCGGCGATCCTCTCCTTGTCTGCGGCGGAAAAGACGCCGTCATACAGTATGCCGCTCAAGCGGAAAATGGCGGGGAAATAAAAGTGCTCTCCATCTGCCTGCATAAACCGGTCCATGGCCACTTCGCTTGCCGTAACAACGGCATCGAGCCAGGTAAAGGCGTTGCCGTCCCCGATCTCTCCCATCGCCAGCCACAGATCCTCGCTGAGCGGAACGGCATTTTTGTTCAGGCGGTTAAACTTCTCCGTCAGCGACAACCGTTCCCCTGACGGCAGATGAAAGCGCACAAAGCGGCCCGTTTTTCCAAGGCCGGCCTTCGTATTTATCTGCAAGCGCAATTCCTTTTCGAGCTTCAGCACCTCGTTTGCGCTCTGTTTGTCGATCTCGTTTTTTGCCTTTTCCAGCGCCGCCCTCAGCGGCGCAATATCGTATGCGTCCTTCAGTACATAGTCGATCGCTCCAAGCCGGAAGGCGCTTAGCGCATAGTCAAAGCTTGAATGCATCGTCAGCATGATGATCTTGATTTTGGGATATAGTGCGGATATTCTTTTGGCCAGCTCAATCCCGTCCATTCCGGGCATCGAGATGTCCGCCAGCACCACATCAGCCTGCGCATCGGCGATCAGCTCCAGCGCCCTTTGCCCGTTTTCAGCTTCGCCGGCGCTTGTACAGAACTCGATTCGCTCCAGCTGCCGTTTGATGGTATAGCGCGCGGAAACCTCGTCGTCCACGATGAACACACGTAACTTTTTCTCTGTCATATAACCTCAACTGGTCCGGCCTCACTAAGAAGGCCGGACCATAGAAGCGCTTGTCTTATTTGAGGTAACCCTTTTCCGTCAGCTCCGCCTTGGCGCTGTCCAGGTAGGTGCTCAGGCCAAAGACGTTCAGGATGGTATCCACATAGCTGTCCCACTCGTCCAGCGAACGCTCGCCGTAGATGAAGCGGGTAAGCTCTTCATTTGCGTAGGTGGTGATGTCCGCAAGATTGATGCTTTCCGGGATGGTGACCTTGGAATTGTACTTGGCAAGCGTGGTCATGTTTCCGCAGTATTCGATCTCGTCCAGCAGGTAGGAGAATTTCGCCTTGAGGTAGGGGATGTCGTCGCGTCCCACGAGGCAGTAAAGGTAGGAGTAAGTGATCTTGCTAAGATCCGGCAGCGGCACGATGTTGCCATTTTCGTCCAGCTCGTAGTGTACGCCCTCGGTGCCAAACAGGGTACCCTTCTGGCCGTCCTCGGTGCACATCCAGTTGAACAGCTTCAGCACCTTCGCCAGATGCTCGGGGTCGTCGGCGAGGTCGGCGTTGATTCCGTAGTAGCCGGAAGCGGCGGTGGGATCATAAACCTGATCGTATCTTCCGCCGGGGCCGGTGACGCCGGGCATAAGCTCCCATTTTGCGTTGGGGTTGATGGCGAGGATCTGCTCCATGTAAGTGGCCTTGAAGATCTCCCAGAAGCTCTGCACCAAGATGCCGGCCTTGCCGTTATAGGCCTTGTCGCAGTGCTCATAGCCCTGGTTTGCCATGATCTCGGGATCGACGACGCGGTCGTTGATGAGCTTTTGGATGAACTTGATCGCTTCCTTAAAGTCCGGATCGATGGAGGTATACACCAGTTCGCCGTTCTCGATCAGGAAGGTATCGGGCACGGTGGTGCCGTAGGCGAGGAATACCGGGCTGAACGCGCCAAGGCCCTTGCCGGTCAGGCCGTAGGTGTCATCCTTGCCGTTGCCGTCGGGATCCTTGTAGGTGAAGGCGTACAGCACATCGTACAATTCGTCCAGCGTGGTGGGCATGGCAAGATTCAGATTGTCCAGCCAGTCCTTGCGGATGCTGACATTGGCGTAGGCGCTGTAGGGACGTCCGGCGATCAGGTACATTTCGCCGCCCACGTTGCAGTTGGCCAGCTGGCTTTCGCTGTAATTGGCGACGAGATCGGGCATCTGATCGAGATAATCGCCGATTTTCAGCAGCAGGCCCTGCTCCACGAAGGTTGGAGCAAGCTCGGAGGGCACGGTAAAGATGTCGGGAGCCTCGCCGCCCATCAGGCGCGCGGACAGCTGAGTTTCGTACTCGGCGCTGACGACCGTCCATTCGACATCGCAGCCCATGGCTTCGATTATGTTGGGAAGCAGCACGTTGTCCTCCGCTGTCGGGTTGCCCGAACCGCTGATGAACACGGTCAGCTTGTCCTCTGCGTACGCAAAAGACGCCAGCAGCAGCACGAGCACAAGAAGCATTGACAGGGTCTTCTTCATGGTAGTACCTCCTTTTATTAACCCTTTATAGCACCCACAAGCATGCCGCTTGTGAAATACTTCTGTATGAACGGATAAACGATCACGATGGGCAGCGCGGTAAGCACGACGGCCGCCATCTTGAGGGTTTCAGTTGGCGCCTCGTACTCGGCGGCCTCCGCCATTTCGACATTTTGAATGATGTTGTACAGCACGACCTGAAGCGGCTGAAGCTTTGGTGTCGTGATGTAGAGCAGCGCGCTCATAAACGTGTTCCAGTGCATCACGGCGTAGAACATCACGTTCGTCATGACCGACGGAATGGCCAGGGGGATCGCGATTTTCAGCAGGATCCGCGTCTCGCCAGCGCCGTCGATCGTCGCCGCCTCGAAAAGATCCTCGGGCAGCGCGCGGAAGAAGGTACGCATCAAAATCACGTTGTATGGCGCGATCGATATGGGTATGATCAGCGACCAGATGGAGTTTATCAGACCGAGGTTTTTTACCACCAGGTATTTAGGGATCATGCCCCCCGAAAACAGCATCGTAAACAGCGTATAGAGCATGACGATTTTGCTAAGCGGAAGGTTCCTTTTTGACAGCGGAAACGCCAGCAAAAGGGTAAGCACGATGTTCAGCGCCGTGCCCACGACCGTTATGAAGATCGTTACCCCATAGGCGCTCAGCATGGTGCCGTTTTCGATAAACATCCGGTAGCCGTCCAGGGTGATCTTTTGGGGTATGACGACAAAGCCGCCGTTTCGAAGCACCTCCGCGTATGGTGTAAGCGATACGGACACCACATACATCAGCGGAAACAGGCACAAAAGCGCGCAAAGCCCCAGCAGGACGTAGAGGGCAAGCTCAAATCTGCGATCGCCTTTGGAGCGCAGCAAACCCGTTTCTTTTCTTACCACAGCGACTCACCCCACCTTCTGGCTACCGCGTTAAGCGTCACAAGCAGCAGTGTGCCGATCGCGGACTTGAAAAGGCCTACAGCGGAGGCCAGCGACATATTCCACTGCTTGATGCCCGTTCTGTAGACCCAGGTGTCGATGATGTCGCCGACGGAGAGCACCTGCGTGGAATACATCGCGTAGACCTGGTCAAACCCCGCGTCCAGGATGGAGCTTACCTTCAGCAGCAGCATGATCACGACCACGCTTCTGATCCCGGGCAGGGTCACGTGCCAGATCATCTGGCCGCGGTTGCAGCCGTCGATCCTGGCCGCTTCGTACAGCGTGGAATCGATGCCGATGATCGCAGCAAGGTAAACGATGGCGTTCCATCCGTTTTCCTTCCACAGATCCGATACGATCAAAAGAGGTCTGAACCATTTAGCGGAGCTCATAAAGTTGATCGTGGAGCCCGTGATCTGCTTGATGACGAAATTGACCAGGCCTCTGGATTCCGAGAACATGGAGAAAAATACGCCGTAAACGATGATCCACGACAAAAAGTGCGGCAGATACGTCAGCGTCTGCACGACCTTGCGATAGATTTTACTGGGTATCTCAGCCATCGCCACGGCAAAAAACACCGCTGCGGGCGTTGTGATGGTCATCTTCAAAAGACTGATGATCAGCGTGTTTTTGAGCACCCTGATGCAGTAGGGAGATTGGAAGAACTTTTCAAAATGCTTGTACCAGGGATTGGCCCAGGGGCTGGCCAGAATACCTTTTTTGATGGCAAAATCCTTAAAGGCGATAATGGCCCCGTACATGGGCATGTAGTTGAACACGAACAAAAATGCAATGCCCGGTATCATCATGAAATACAGGGCCTTTTTGCGGTTCATGATCCTTAAGGTCTTCAGCAGATTGTTCCTCAGGGTGCGAGCCTGCACATTCATCACCCCCATCTGTCTATATTATATTGCCAATGAATGTTAATATAAACGTGTGAAATTATCATTAAAGTATATTTTCTTTCGAAATCGAAGGAGACTTATTCGACCAATGACTTAGCGGAAGACAGGGTTTCAGCATCACTTCTATTCCAATCAAGTGCTTGGGATCCCTGGAGAATACCTTTCAGATGCCCTACAGACTCTTTACATTTTTGTTCGTAAGCAGCAGGACGGCTGTGATCGTGAAGCCTGCTGCGCAGATGGCAAGAAGCATCGTACTGCCGAAGGCCTGGAGGGCGGCCCCGGCAAGGACGGAGGCAATGGGGATCATTCCCTGTGTGCCTACGCTCATAAGGCTGCTCACCTTGCTGAGCTTGTCTTTTTCCACCCTGCGCTGGATCGTCGTGCTCAAGGGGATGTTGATGAGGGAAACCAGATATCCGACCGCCAGGGAGCCTGCGCAAAACAGCAGCAAAAAGCCGTTCAGGGAGAGGCTTTTACCGACCAGATACCCGTATCCGACCGTCAGGGCGATCATAACGCCGGATAAGACGCAGAGGCGTTTTGCGACCTTCAGCCCGCAGTTTTCTTCCTGCGTTTTGGCGCTCAGCATCACAGCGCCGAGCATGGAGCTAAGCCCGATGCAGACGCTGAACACGGAGGACCACATCTCCGGCTTCAGCAGGCGGTCAAATAGATAGGACGGGGCCGCCTCCAGATCCGTCTTGATGAAATAGGGGATAAAATTCCCGCTGACCGGCGTAAAGAAGAAGTTGATGAACAGCGCCGCGCCGAGGAACGCCGTGATGGCCTTATTGCGGCTCAAATACGTAACGCCATCCTTCATGTCTGAAAGCGCAAGGCGCAGCGTGACCGGCTCCGCGGAAGGGATGTGCTCATAACGTATCAGCATTTCCGAAATGCCGGAGGCGATAAAGCACGCGCCTACCGCAAGGAATAGTGCGTTTACAGGCAGCGCCGCATACAAAATGCCGGCCAGGATGACTCCCAGGATCGATTGCATGGAGCTTTTGATGGAGAAATACGCGTTGGCCTGCTGCAGCTGCTCCGGCTGCACGATATTTGGCAGCATGGCCCCGGCGGCGGGCTCAAAGATGCCGCTTACCGCATTGCCCAGGATGCCGAGGGTGAACAGTATTGCAAGTTTCGCATCGGCCCTTGGCAGAAGCATCATGAGCACGGTCGCAAGCAGGATCATTCCGCCCTTGAGGTAATCGCACAGATACATGATCCTTGCCTTGTTGAAGCGATCTCCAAGGACGCCCCCGACGGGCGTAAAGAGCAATAGCGAAGCGCCGCACAAAGCCAGATACAGGCCCTGCAGGAAGGCGTTATTATTACTGATCTCCAAAATATAAAAGCCTACGGCGAAGCTGTACAAAAGCGCGCCCAGCTCCGAGACCAGAGCGCCAAGAAAGACCAATCGGAAATTTCTGTTTGCAAATACGTTGGTGGGCTTCTTTTCGTCACGCGTCATTGTTAAGCTCCTTCCAGATCCGGATCAGCTCCGGGTTTTCCAACAGGCTCAGGATGGTTTCAATGCTGTCCGCCGCCGTCGCGCCCAGACCGTCGCTCAGGATGAGCTCGCGATGGAACGCAGGGCTGCGCGTGCTGCGGATCCCGTAATCCGGCGCGGCGTCAAACTGCCGGACGGTGGCAAGGACAGCGCGAAGGCAGGCGGCCGCTTCCTCCGGCCTGCCTTCCAGGGTGTAAATGTGCGCCATCACGGTATTCATGCTGGCTATGATCTTGTCGAAAAAGTCTGCTCTTTCTCCCTCCTTGAAGGGTCCCAGGTACGAAATGAGCCGGGACAGCATCTGCCTTGCAGTGGCGTAATCCTTGCGGGCGGACAAAACCAGCGCGTATCCTGCAACGGCATCCACCAGTCCCATCGTGTTGAGAAGCAATGCTTCTGCAAGGAACGGCTCTGCCTCCTCGTGCCTTTTTAACTCCAGCGTCAGCATAAGACCGATATTATCGCTGTACAGGCCCCCTGCATTGTTCTTCTTCAGCAGCTCGATGCTTTTCTCCCGCTCGCCAAGAAGCATCCAGGTGCTGGCGATCTCCCCGTTGATCGTCTGCTCGCTGATCTCAGGATCGCGGTTTTGCGAGATCAAAAGCTTTGCCTGCTCAAATAATTCCAGGGCTCTTTTACTCTCAGCGAGGTTTTTGCTGCCAACGCCGAAGAAGGCGTATACCTGCGCGCAGGCGTGAACGAGCTCAAAGGAATTGGGATACTTTTTGATCGCCTTTTCCGCTTCGTTCAGCGCCTCGGGATCTCTGACCCGGCAGCAGTCCATCAACCGCTCCTCGATGGCAGAAATGCGGTTGTCCTTCACCCTGTAGCCAAGAAGGACGTCCACCGAGCTGTCAAAAAAATCTGCGATCTTTACAAGCATGCTGAGCTCCGGGACCGTTTGCCCGGTCTCCCACTTGTATACCGAGCCTACGGTCACACCCATGGCCTCGGCAAATTGCTCCTGCGTCAAGCGCCATTCTTTCCGAAATGCGCGGATGTTCTCAGCCAGCGACAGCTCCATCGATCACACCCTCCAAATCCACGATCCATCGATATTATAATCCAAAAGAAAGGAAAGTTGAAGACCCCACCAATATCGTCAATCATATATTTATACATATCAACGGTATTGGTTTGGCTGCCGTGCGGCTGCTGAAATAGCGCAAGGGTGCAGCATGGCACAAAAATGCCGCAGTCTTCGATAACTGCGGCATTTTACCAGATGTGATGTTGCGTATTTGATTTTTAGAAAGGCGTTTTTGTTTTGCGCTTTCTGCCTGCTCACACGCTCAGCGCGCCGAAGGCCCGGGCGGCTTCCGGCTGGCCTTCCACTGCGGCGCGGCCGGGATAGACCCTAAGAAGCGCCCTTAGCTGATCGGCGCTGCCGCCGTGAAGCAGCAGGGGAAGGCTGGTATAGGAGCTGAGCTCCAGCAGCATTTTGGGCGTGAAGGCGGAGGCGTCCACGCGAAGGCAGGTGCTGTCCTCGTCCGCGTCGTAGGCGTCCTCGGGATCGCCGATGTCTTCCGGGCAGGAAAGCGCTTCTTCCGCCTTAAAGCACTGCCTGGCGCTTGCAAGGTATTCGGTTTCCTTTTTCGGCGTTTCGGGCACAGGGCCCCCGGAAAGGGGCTTTAAGCGGCGGATGTGCTCAGGTGTGGTGCCGCAGCAGCCGCCGATCAGGCTTGCGCCCGCCTGCAAGATCAGGTGCATGCCGTTTTCCATTTCCTCCGGGGTAAAGGGATAGCTCACGCTGCCGTCTGCTCCCATCACGGGCAGCCCGGCGTTTGGCTGAACCGCGATGGGCAGGCTGGTTACGCAAAACAGCCGCCTGGTGCATTCCACCAGCTCGTTTGGCCCCACCGAACAGTTAAAGCCCACAGCCGTCGCGCCCGCAGCCTCAAGGCTTACGCCGCAGGCCTCCACGCTTGCGCCGGTGAGGGTGCGCCCCTTTGCGCTCACGCTGAAGGAGGCGATGGCTTCAAGCCCCGCGTCCCTTGCCGCAAGGCAGGCCGCGCGGCATTCCGCAAGGTCGGTCTGGGTTTCGATGTAGGCAAAATCCGCACCGGCCTCTTTGGCCGCCTGCGCCTGAACAAAGAACCAGCCGTACACATCCTCAAAGCTGTGCGCGCCCACGGGATAGATAAATTCTCCCGTCGGGCCCATGTCCACCGCAACCAGCGCGGCGCTTCCCGCCTCGGCGCGGGCGTTTTTTACCGCCGCGCGGGTAAACTCGGCGCTTTTCCCGGCGTAGCCCTTGTGGCTCAATACCGGCTCGGCAGAGCCAAAGCTGTTTGCGATCACGATGTCCGCGCCCGCGTCCAGATAGGAACGGTGGATGCCGCGGATCACCTCCGGATGGGTCACGCTGAGCGCGTCCGGACAGCTGTCCTTGTAGCCCATGGAGGCCAAAAGCGCGCCCATGGAGCCGTCAGAGAGCAAGATCTTCTGTTTGAGCAGCTCGGATAGTTTCATATCGGTATCACTCCCCGTCCTTTAAAAGAGCAAAAACGCAGTCGACCGCGATCGCAAGTCCCCTTGTGATTTCTTCCGTGCTCATCGTAAACGCGCCCGGATGGCCCGCCGCCTGAGCGGAGCAAAACGGCACATGGATAAAGCCCGCGGGCACCTTGCTGCCAGACAGATGCCAAAGCACGCTGTACATCACGTCGTTGCACACGAACGTGCCCGCGCTTTCGGACACGTACGCGCTTAGGCCCGACTGGCTGAGCGCCCCGGCGATCTTTTCCGCGCCGAAGCTGCTTTCGAGCCTTTCCTCCCCGCCGGGGACGATGGGCTGGCCGTCAAACACCCTTCCCGCGTTGTCCGGCGCTTTTGCGCGGCGAAGGTTCACGGCGTATTTTTCCGGCGTGATGCCGCTTCGCCCGCCCGCCTGACCGACGCTTATGACTGCGCAGGGGGAAAGGCGCCTGATGGCGTCTATCGCAAGTGCCGCGGCGCGCCCGTATTCCACGGGCAAAATCAGCTTTTGAACGCCCGGCACAGCCAGGCTTTCCACCGCCTGCTGCGCCGGGTTTACAGCTTCGCCGCCGAAGGGCTCAAAGGCGGTTAGCAGAAGGCTCATTCCTCGATGTCGCCCTCGTCCTCGTCGTCGTCCTCCTCGCCCATCTCCATAGGAGCGGAGATCAGGCCGCCGTTGAACGCCTCGCGGATCTTTTTATCCAACAGATCGTAGACCTCGGGGTTGTCCTTCAGGTACTGCACGGCGTTTTCGCGGCCCTGGCCGATGCGGCTGCCCTCGTAGGAATACCACGCGCCGCTCTTTTTGATCAGGTCGCGCTCCACTGCAAGATCCAGAAGGCTTCCCGCCTTGGAGATGCCCTGGCCGAAGATCATGTCCACGATGCAGGTGCGGAAGGGCGGAGCCACCTTGTTTTTGACGATCTTGATTTTGGTGCGGTTGCCGATGGTGTTGCCGCCTTCCTTGATGGGCTCGCCCTTGCGGATGTCCATGCGCACGGAGGCGTAGAAT
>CADBNW010000192.1 GCA_902796025.1 uncultured Eubacteriales bacterium | reverse complement strand
TGATCTTCTCCACCTACAAGGATTTTGGCATCACGGATTACCGCTGCGTGCTGTCCCTGCGCGACCCGGAAGACAAGGTGAAGTACCATCAGGATGACGAGATGTGGGAAAAGGCGGAAAGCGCCCTGCGCGAGGTGCTGCGCGAATTGAAGATCGACTTTACCGAGGAGATCGGCGAGGCCGCCTTCTATGGCCCGAAGCTCGACGTGAACGTAAAGCCCGCCGTGGGCGCGGAATACACCCTTTCCACCTGCCAGCTGGACTTCTGCCTGCCCGCGAAGTTCGACCTTAAGTACATCGACAAGGACGGCACCGAAAAGACCCCCGTGGTGCTGCACCGCGCGATCCTTGGCAGCCTGGATCGCTTCATGGCCTACCTCATCGAGGAGACCAAGGGCATCTTCCCCGTATGGCTTGCCCCGGTGCAGGTCAAGGTGCTGCCCGTCAGCGACAAGAGCCTGGATTACGCAAGGAAGGTCTACGACGAATTGCGCATGCGCCGCATCCGCGCGGAGCTGGACGACCGCAACGAAAAGATCGGCTACAAAATCCGCTACGCCAGGCAGGAGGACAAGGTGCCCTACATGCTGATCCTGGGCGAAAAGGAAGTCGCCGAGAACAACCTCTCCGTGCGCGACCGCGCGACTGATCAGACCCAGGTGATGACCCTGGACGAGTTTGCCGAAAAGCTGCTTGGCGAGGTAAAAGAAAAGAAGTAAAGGCGCTGCCCAAAAGGCGCCCCCTGAAAACAAACGACCGCCGCGTTTTGTGGAACGCGGCGGTCAGCTTTTTAATAGGCTTTTATTTAGGAAAGATCAGTGGATCGCGCCGGTATAGTAGGACGCGGGCATGGACCAGCTGCGGTGCAGCTCCGGGCCGGAGACGTAGGTCAGCCACCCTTTAGGCACAAAGCCGGTGTTGCCGTCGGGGCCCACGCAGAAGCAGTACTTTTCGTCGCAGTGCATGTCGATCACCTTGAGGCGCGTGCCGTTCACGTAGCCGGCGACGCCCACGGGCTGGCCGTTTGAGGAGGGCTCTGCGTACATGTACAGGCGGTAGTCGCCGCTTTCGTAGAAGCTGCTGTTTACCTCGTAATAGGGAAATACGTCGTCAAAGTAATCGTAGGGGTAGGTGCGCAAAAGGCGGGTCTTGCCCACATAGCCCTCGCGCCCGTCGGGGCCGATGACGTAGCAGTACGTGGCGCTTTGGGAAAGGTTCCAGTCGATCACCCGAAGGACGCTGCCGTTTGTGTAGGAGCTGATGGGGTTACCGCTGGAGCTGGGCTTTGAGTACATATAGACCCGGTTGTCCGTGGTGGCGTTCACCACGCGGTATTCCGGCAGCCAGGTGTCGCCGGAATAGCTGTAGGCAAAGGCGGGCTGAAATGCGCAAAGCATCAGCGTAAGCGCAAGCAGGAACAAAACAAATCTTTTCATCTTTTCCTCCATAACGGGTTTAAGGAAGCCCTGATCCGTTTGGCACAGGGCTTTTTACGTTGGATCAGCGCTTCCTTAAATCAATATTCCTTGCCGGTATAGTAGGATGCGGGCATGGACCAGTTGGGATCAGGGTACGGGCCGTAGGAATAGGTGAGCCAGCTTTTGCGCACGAAGCCCGTGTGGTCGTCGGGGCCCACGCAGAAGCAGTAGGTCTCGTCGCAGTAATAGTCGATGACCTTGAGGATGGTGCCGTTTACGTAGCCGGTCACGGTGACGGGCTCGCCGTTTGAGGAGGGCTCTGCGTACATGTAGACGCGGTAATTGCCGCCCTCGTAGAAGCTGCTGGTAACCTCGTAGCCCGGGAAGACCTCGTCCAGGTAGTTGTACTCGTAGCTGCGCAGCAGGCAGGTCTTGCGCACGTACCCTTCGCGGTTGTCGGGGCCGATGGCGTAGCAGTACACGGCGCTTTCGTACAGATCCCAGTCGATCACCCGAAGCACGGTGCCGATGGGGTAGGCGCAGATGGGCTCGCCGCTGGCGCTGGGGCGCGGGTACATGTAAAGCTGGTTGTCCGCAACGACGCTTACGATGCGGTACTCCGGAAGCCAGGTGTCCGTAAAATAGTTGTAGGCCAGGGCGGGCGCGCACGCGCTCAGCACCAGGATGAGCCCCAGTGCGACGGCTGCAAATCTCTTCATGCTTCCTCCAAATATCAATATAGATCGTGGAATGAGTGTACCACAGTCCGCGCGGCGTGTCAAGCTAATTTGATATGAAATTAGATTGAACTTACGGGGCGCGGCGCTGCGGTTTGCTTTTACGCCTGTAAGACGCGCAGGAGGGGCCAAAGGTTCCGTGCGTTTAAAACAAATTTGCAATTTTCCGGCCGGCGCGGCTATTCGGCCTGCGTCATCCAGTAGACTGGGGGAAGGACGCCCGTGGGCTTTACGCAGGCAAAGAAGGACAGCCTGTCGCGGTGGCGGAACACCGGGGTGTTTGCAAGCTCCAGCGTAAGGCGGTGCGGGCCTTCGGGCAGGGGGGCAAAGCGGAACAGGTACGGCTGCGACGCGCGCGCGCCCACGGGGACGCCGTCGATCGCGGCGCTTACGCAGTAACAGGTGTTTGGCAGCATAAGGCCGCAGATGCCATCGGGCAAGCGCGCGTCAAGCTCGTAGCGCACCTTGCCGGTAAAGCGGGGCAGGTTTTCGGGCGCGGTGACGTTGCAAAGGCGCGCCGTTTCCCGCCACAGGCTAAAGTCCTTTTCGCCCACCGCCTTGGTGCTGATGCGCCAGCTGCCCGCGGCCTCGCCCGCGATGCAAAGCGGGAGGGGAGCCGGGGTGGTCTTTACGGGCTTTTCGCTGACGAGCAAGATCAGCATCTGGCCGGGCTCAAGCGCAACGCTCACGCGCTGGCCAAAGGAGGTAAGGGCGGTCTCAGCCGCGATGCAGCTTTCCTCCGCCGGATCCAGAAGATAGACGGGGCTGTCCGTGCCAAGTGCCAGGGCGATCTCGGCGGCGTTTTTCACGTCCTCGTTAAAGAGCAGATAGAGCTCCTCGCCCTGCTTTTCGTAGGGGTACAGGTGCACCGTGGGCGCGTCGCTTAAGCTAAAGTAGGGCAGGCGCAACAGCTCCATCGCGGCGCCCGCGACGCCGGAGAGGGGCACGGTGGAAAGCTCCCTTGTGAGCTCGTCGATGTCGCCTGCGCCGCTTGAGAGCTTTTGGGGAAGCGCGTCCACGAAGAACACTTTAGCGCCCCTGTCCTTTAGCTTCCTGCAGGCGTCAAAGAGCTTTCGCGGCCAGCTTTCGGCATAGGGCACGAACAGTACGTCGATGTCCGCTTCCAGCAGGCGGTCGATGGGCAGGATGTCGCATTCGATCTGTCTTTGGTTTAGCGCCTTTACCACGGTCTGCGTCTTCATGCAGCCCTTCGTGCCGTTTGCCCACTCCGCCTCGGCGTAGTACACCACGCCCGTTTTGGAGATGTGACGGCCGCCGTCGATCATGCTGCCGACCCTGGCCATGGTGCCAAAGAGGCGGCTGATGTAGGGCATCATGGGATGATTGATCTTGTCAAAGTGCGGCGGACTGTCAGGATCGGGATAATCCTGCAGGGTAAAGGCGTGGGGGGTAAAGTAGTTTACGCCGCGGCTCAGCATACAGTAGGCAAGGTACTGCATCTCGGAAACGTCCTCCTGCCAGCCGTAAGCGCCGAAGATCTCGCACAGGGTGCGCCCGCGCTTTTCCCTGTCCAGATGCGCGCAGGACACCGCCATCTGCCCAAGCATGTAGCGGAAGAAGTCGTCGTCGGCCTCGTAGTCCTGGCTTTGCCAGGCGTGGGAGACGCCGAAGAACTCGGGCCGCAATTCGTGCAGCACGATGTCGATGCCCGCCATCTGCTGGCCGCCGACCGCGCGGAAGTAGTGCCCCGCGCCGCTGCCAAGGCGCGCGTGGGTGTTGTTTTGCTCGATCACGTGGCCGATGTAGCTGACCCCGTGTTCCCGGCACCAGTCGCCAAGGGGCTTACAGTAGTTTTCGCCGTAGAGGCGGCTGACCGTATCCATGATGGCGTAGCGCACGCGGCGGGTCTCCGGGCCGATGTCGTACCAGATGCCGGGAAGCAGGGCGCGCACGTCCTCACCAAGCGCGGGCTTTAGGAGCTCCAGCATGTCGCTTCGCCAGGGGATGGGGATGGAGGGGTACTCGCCCACCACGCCGTGGTAGCCCCGGCCCGCCCGAAGCGCGGGCTCGTCCGAGAAAAAGCCAAGGAAGGTCTTGCCGAACTCGTCCTTAAAGTGCTCCCAGTGCGGCTCGTAGATTTTTTCGATCATCAGGCGCGCGCTGTCCGGCAGCAGGGGATTGGCAAAGTACCTTGGCGGCGTGCGCTCGGAAACGTACCTGGCGCTTAGCACGAACACGCGCCAGATGCCCTCTGGCACGTCCCAGTACACCATGCCGTCGTGCATGTGGTCGGTAAGGTCGATGCGCTGCCCCAGCTTCCAGCCGCCGATGTCGGTAAATTCGTCCTTTCGCAGGCTCTCGTCCATGCGCCGAAGGGCCACTACGGCTACGATCCCCTCGCCCGGCGCAAAGGAGCTTTCGTCGTCCTGCACGACAAACGCGCCGTTTGGAATGGGGCCGATCACGTCCATGCGTCTTTCGGTCATGTGCATGCGCGCGTAGGGGGTGCCGGTCGCCGCGCCCGCCGCGTAGCCGGAGGGAAAGTGCTGATCGTCCAGCACCCACAGCTTCATGCCCAGGCGTTTGCACTCGTCAAGCAATATCGCCATATCGCGCCACCAGCCCTCGCCCAGATAATCCGGGTGGGTGCGGCTTTCCACGCACACCGCGCCGCAACCGCTTTCGTGCACCTCGCGTACACCGCGCCGAAGTGTTTCTTCGTCCTCGCCCTTCAGCCACAAAAAGGGAAGCAGGCGGCTTGTATCGTTGTTGCTCCAGGGATCAAACATAGTGATTGCCTTTCAAAAAATGAGACTGCCCGCTTTGAATGAAGCGGGCAGGAGGGTTGGAAAAACCATTTATGCCCGAACGAAATTTGGATGCCTATTTGCCAAGCGCGGCGATCCAGGCCTTCATGCGGGAAATCAGCTCCTCGTTGGTGCTGGTTTTTTCCATCAGGGACATCAATTGCTCGGTGGAATCGGTGGAGCCTGCGGCCTGCGCCAGCGTGCGGCGGATCTGCAGCGCGCCGGCGGCCTCGGTGGGGGTGTAGAGCAGATCGTCGCGGCGGGTGCCGGAGCGGTTCATGTCGATGGCGGGGAAGATGCGCCGCTCGGAGAGCCTGCGGTCGAGATGCAGTTCCATATTGCCGGTGCCCTTGAATTCCTCGTAGATGATGTCGTCCATGCGGCTGCCGGTGTCCACGAGCGCGGTCGCGATGATGGTGAGGCTGCCGCCGTTTTCGATGTTGCGCGCCGCGCCGAAGAATTTTTTGGGCTTGAGCAGGGCTCCCGGGTCAAGGCCGCCGGAAAGGGAGCGCCCGGTGGGCGGGATGACCAGATTGTACGCGCGGGCAAGGCGGGTGATGGAATCCAGAAGGATCACGACGTCCTTTCCCATCTCCACCTGGCGCTGGGCCCGGTCCAGCACCATTTCGCTTAAGCGGGTGTGGTTTTCCGGCGCTTCGTCAAAGGTGGAATAGAGCACCTCCGCGTTTGTGGAGCGCTGCATGTCGGTGACCTCCTCGGGGCGCTCGTCGATCAAAAGCACGATCAGATGCACTTCGGGGTTGTTGATCGAAATGGCGTTTGCAATTTTTTTGAGCAGCATGGTTTTGCCGGCTTTGGGGGGCGAAACCACCAGGCCTCTTTGGCCCTTGCCGATGGGGGAGAGCAGATCCACGATGCGAAGCGCCATGTCCGTGTGGCCCGCGGGATCCTCGAGGCGCAGCCGCTCGTTTGGGAAAACGGGCGTAAGATCCTCAAAGTGGGGGCGTCTTCGGGCCGCGTCGGCGCTGACGCCGTTTACGGTGCTTACGAAGATCATGCCCTCGTAGCGGTCGCCCTCGCGCTGGGGACGGGTCTTGCCGGTGATGTAGTCGCCGTTTCGAAGGTTGAAGCGGCGGATCTGCGTCTGGCTAAGATAGACATCCCTTGGGCCGGGCAGGCAGTTGTCGGCGCGCAAAAAGCCGTAGCCGTCCGGCAAAAGCTCTAATACGCCGTGGCCCTCGCCCCAGTCGCCCTGCGGGGCCTCGGGCAGCCTGACCTCGGCCTCCTGGGCTTTGGGGGCCTCCTGAGAGGCGGCCTCCTCCGCTTCGGGAGCGGATAAAGGCGCCTCCGGCTGCGAAAGGGAAGGATCGGTTTGCGCAGGCGAAGCGGCCTTCGGCGTTTGGCCTTCGGGCTCGCCCGCGTCAAAAGCGTCTTTGGGCTTTAGGTTCCTTCTTACGAAGCCGCGGCGGGGCTGGGCGGGAAGCTGGGGCACGGTGAGCGGCGGCTGAAGGGGAAGCGGATGCGGCTTGTCCCCGTCTGGCGCTTTTTCCTGCGTGGGCTCGGCGCTTTGGGCTTCGGCTTGGGGCGTGGCGTCCGGCACGGCGTCGGTCGCTGCGCTGTCCTTTGCGGTGGGCGCTTTGGAAGCTCTGCCTGGCTTTTTGGCGGTGGGCTTTCCCACCTTGGGGGCGGGAGCTTCCGCTTTGGGCGCGGGAATTTCCGCTTTGGGGGCAGAGGTCTCCGCCTTGGGTGCGGGGGCTTCCGCATCGGGCGCAGAGCTTTCCGCCTTGGGCGCGTCCGCAGGCGCTGTTTTGGCGTCCTCCTGATCGGGGGCCGCCTTGGGCTTGCGTCCGCGCGGCTTTGCGGGAGCGGACTGATCCTCCGGGAGCGGATTTTTGCGCGGGCGTCCCCGCTTTCTGGGGGCGGGCGCTTCGGCGGCGGGCTCGGCGGGGGCGTCCCGCTGCGCGGGCGCTTCCGTTTGCACGGGAGCTTTCGTCTGAGATGGAGCCTCTGCCTGCGCGGCGGCCTGCTCCTTGGCGCGCTTTTCCTCCGCCTCCAGCAAAAGCTGGATCATCTGCGCCTTGGTCGCGCCGGAGGGCAGCTTGATGCCGGCTTGCTTTGCAAGCAGCTTCAGCTGCGCGCCGGTTTTTATATACAGATAACTGGTGTCCATGAAAAAATCCTCCAAATGAAACGGGGGGACGCAGGGGATAAAACTAAGATCCTTCGGCTGTACTAATATAGTTCGCCGCGCGTTCCAAGGGGCGGACATGGCCTGGACTTAGGAAAACGCGCTATGCTTAAACCGATCAAAGCATAACAAAACGTACAGCGAATAAAACCATATGCGCGCAGGCGGCAGGTGACTTTGCGCCTGGCGCGATAACATTGCTCAAGGAAAATCGATTGATTGGTATGCGATCGTTACGGCGCTTTGGAATGGGATCGGGAATTCCGGAAAGAAGCGCTATACCAAAACACACGCCCCTTTGCATACAGCAAAGGGGCACATACGCAAAGAATTAATACTTACGCTTGCGGGCAGCTTCCGCTTTCTTCTTGCGCTTTACGCTGGGTTTTTCGTAATGCTCACGCTTGCGGGCCTCCGCGAGGATGCCGCTGCGGGCTGTGAGACGCTTAAATCTTCTCAGCGCGCTCTCCAAGGACTCATTTGCGCCAACGCGAATTTCAGACATGTTTTTCCCTCCCCTCGCTGTTGGTGGCAGCGCCCGGACACGGTAAATCGTGCCGCGCTACTTGACACATTATATCCCGGAGCCTTGCGTGCGTCAAGCTATTTTTATCTTAATTATTTGTTTAGGATGCCGTAAACGCCGCCTCTGTATCGATTTAGGATTATTCCATAAGAACGATCCGCATCTCCCAGGGCTGCATGAGCGCTACATGCAGGCGGCAGCCCTTGCCGCCCGGAGAGGCTTCCAGCGCGCTTTGCTGCGGGGGCGTATCCGGCATGAGGGTCTGGGCGGAGCGGGCAGCGCCCGTAAAGCAGAGGTCAAAATCTCTTGCGGGGGAGGTCTGCGCGTTTATCAGAAGCACCGCTGCCTTCTTTTCGTCGCAGCGCGCAAAGACTGCTACGCGGGGCAGGTCGTAGGGGTCGGTGGGCTCAAGATACAAAGGCGCGCCCAGCTCCCTGCAAAGCGACAGCATCAAATGCATGTGCCCGGGCGCACCGGTGTACTGGTAGGGGTTATAGCCAAGGGTCACGGCGCTATGGTACTTTACGGCGCAGATCTCGTCCTTTTGGCCGTAGGGCCTTTCGGTATAGGCCAGCACCTCAGTATCCGGGGAGGTAAGGGCAAGATCGTAGGCCTGACCGAAGATGGCGTTTCGCCTTGCGCCCGCAAATTCGCCTGCGTAGCTGCTTGCTGCAAGCTTTTCAAGGCCCCCGGTATTTGCGCGCTTTACCCTTGCGCCCGCAAGCTCGCCAAGCCCCCGCTCCCACAGCGCATTCAGCGCCTCGCCGTCCAGAAATACCGGGCGGCAAAAGAGCTTGCGGAGCTCCTCGTCCGTAAAGGCGTCCACTACCCGCCCCTGCAAAAGCGTTCCCCAGCTGCCCTCGCGCTGGGCGGCAATGGGGATGCCGAAGACCGGCCACTCGTGCGCAAAGCGGTTGATAGCGTATTCCGGCCTGTGCTCGTCAAACCAGCCCTTGTCGCCAACGCGCATTTTGCTCATCAGCCAGGGGCTGTACGCGCCCCAAAGGCCCGCCTGGAGGAGCTGGCGCGCAAAGCTCAGGTACTGGTCCAGCATCGCACGCGAGCGCTTTAGCAAGCTTAGCTCGTACTTCAGATAGTCAAAGGGCCTGGGGCCGCCCGCGTTCAGCAGATGGTTGAAGGCCACCCCGGTGCAGCCGCCCCAAACGGCGATCGCCATTTCGATCAGCCGCGTGTTCGGCGCTTTGTTCAGTGGGCTCATGGGGCAGCTTTCTTCCTCGTACTGCACGTCGTCCAGGGCTTCCCTGGGCATGTCGCATATCTGGCGGGACATTTCATAGGCTTTGTCAAAAAGCTCCATGGGCATTTCGTCCCAGTAAAAGCCGTGGCCGGGGCGCGCGCTTTTTGCCCGCAGGGCGCGCATGCACGCTTCGATAAAATTGCCACTGTAGGTGGTGTGGCTATAGCCTACGGACATAAAGGGCGTTTCGATCGCAGGATCGATCTCGTCTACGGCCTTGCGCACGGCGCTGCAGTAGGCGGCAAGGCGCTGGGCCCCGTAGGCGCTCCAGCGGCGGCGCAGCTCGCCGTTTTCGGGGGCGTTCAGCGCGTCCACAAGGGCCTTTCGCTCCTGAAAGCGCCCGCCCTCAAAGCCCTGCACGCAGCGGGGGCAAAAGCAGGGATAGGGCACGCCGCCAAGATGGGTAAAGCGGCAGTCGTCGTCCACCCAGACAAAGTCGCAGCCGGCCTTTGCAAAAAGGCGGTAGCGCTGGCGGGTGTACTCCAAAAACTCGGGCGAGATCGGGCAGGCGATGCGCTCCGACACGCTGCCGTCCATGCCCACCATGCCCGGATAGGGCAGGGCGGCCTGTCCCTGATCATGCATATAGCTTTCGCCCGCGCCAAAGGTGGGCCAGGGGTTTATGCCGACGCGGATGCCCCTTGCGCGCGCCTGGGCGGCAGGCGTCTTATACAGTTCGCACTTTCGGGCGATCTCCTCCAGGGGCTCGTAGCCGTTTGTGGTGGGCTCGGCGATGAAGATCCAGATCTCATCCACTGCGCTTTCGCCCTTCGCCATCGCATCCAGCAGGCGCGTAAACTGGGCGGGGTCTGATATGGCCTCTACGCCCATGCGCCAGGAAAGCTTAAATCGCATCCTTCATCCTCCTTGCATTTACAGGGTAAGCTTTACGGCCTTGGGCAGCGTTACTTCTATGGGAGAAGCGGCCATTTCGGAGGCTGCAGGCTCCACGTAGACGCTCAGGAGGGCGTGCGCGGGGAGGAGTCCGCTGACACTGCTTTCGTCCGATTTAGGAAGCGCCGCAAGCGGAGCTTCGTTCGTGTCGCAAAGACAGGCTTTAACGATTGGGAAGGGGAAGCTCAATTGGAACGATCTGCCCTCGCCGGAGTAATCGCACAGGCGAAGGACGAGGCCCTTCCCGTTTGCCGCCTGCTTTACGGCAAGCACCCGTGCGCCCTCAACGCGCATCAGGCAGCCGCTTAGGGGCAGGCGGCCTTCGTGCGCCCTTGCGGAGCAGACGCTTATGGGATGCAAAAAGCGCTGGGAGGCGTCCATCAAAAGGTCCGGCTCGGCCTTGGGCAAAACGCCAAGGCCAAGGCGCATATCGTGCCAGCCGTACTCCGGATACGGGTCGGGGTCGGAGGAAGCGCGGATCAGGGTGACGCTCATCTCCCCGTCAAAGGCCCTGAAGCCGTACTTGCTGTCTGCAAGCAAGGCAAGCGCCGGAAGGCCCTTTTGCTCTGGCAGGGTGGAAACAAAGCTAAGCGCTGGCACGTCCTGCGCGATTTCCTCCCGGTCGAGGGTGCCAAGCGGCACGTCGAAGCGGTACTTTGAGGACGCGTAGCAGGGGGTAAGGGCAAACGCCAATTGCGGCGTAAAGGCGCGCGAGCCGGTCTCCTGAAAGTCGGTCCGGACGGCAAACTCCACTACCCTGCTGCCCTGGCTTAGGGAGATGGTGACCTCGAGCCTGCTGCGCTGGCCAAAATCGCATTTGTAGGAAACGCTCTGTGAGAGCCTTCCGCGCTTAACCTCGCTGACCAGCACGCGGCTAACGCGGTTTATGCAGCGTTCGTCTGCGCGCTCGCCCACCCGCCAGGCGGTCATGCCGTGCTGCGCGTTTTCCTGGATCAGGGCAAAGCCCGCGCTGCCGGGATCCAGTATTTCCCCCTGGCTTTGCTTGTCGGTAAGGCTGGTCAAAAGCATGGTGCGGGCGTCGAATTCCGCCCTTAGCAGCTCGTTTTCCAGCACGATGGGCGCGTCGCCGTGGTGGTCGATCCTGTCGGTAAAGGCGCTAAGCGCGGCTTTTTGGATAGAGCCTTCCTGAAGCGTGCAGGTGGCGTAGCCAAAGGCGGGCACCCTGGCATGGATCAAAAACGTTTTGTAGTAGTGCCCCCAGTAGCGCCGGCCCTCCTCCACGAACTGATTGGGGATCTCGTTCCCGTCCTCGTCCCTGAAGACCGCAAGCGCGGGATCGTGGGTCCAATCCCATACTGTGACGCTGCAAACCCCGTCAAATGGGCTTGAAGTGGAATTGAAGAGGTGGAAAATGCGCTTTTTGCCAGCGCTTCTGCCGGTTGACGGCTGGGCGAAGTGGAAGTTTTGTCCCACACCCATTCCGACGCCCGCGCCCTCGGAATTGCTGTCCGCCTCCTCCTCCCCCATAAGGGCGGAGCTGTCGATGGCCCCGGCAAGCGCCTGCATGGCGCAGCTTGCCAAGGTCTGCACTCCGGCCATCGCGCTTTGAAAGCGCCCCATCGCGTATTCCCGGGTCTCGATGGTGCCGGAGCCGGGCAGGATGTCGTGAAACTGATTGAACAGCACGTCGCGCCAGCTTTCGTCAAGGCGCTCCTGCCGGTTTTTGTCCCCGGCCAGAAAGCGCGAGGCGGCGCAGAGCATTTCGCTTTCGTACAGCCTGTCTTCGCCTATGTGGTTTGCAAGCTTTATGCGGCTTTGGCTGGTGTAGCAGCCGGTAAAGGTAAAGTTGTTTTCTCCCGTGTACACGGGCAGGCTTTCGCGGCTTTTTTCAAGCTGCGCAAAAAAGCGGCCATAGGTCGAAAACAAAATCGTGGGCATGATCGGCCAGGAGGCGATCTCGGTCAGCCGGTCCAGATCCCGGCGCGTAGGCCCGCCGCCGTGGTCGCCCACGCCGTACACCACGAGGAAGTCGCGCGAGGCCATCTCGGCGCACAGCAGGGGATAGTCTGTAAACAGGCCGGGCTCGATGTCGGTGTTGTACCAGTGGGGCTCCTGATAGACCAAAAGCTCGTGCCCGGCCGGGGAGCGCCACACGTAGGCGGGGCGGTGATCCTCGCGGCCCCTACAGTGATAGTAGTATTTGATGCCGCCTGCATGGCAGGCCTCCGGCACGTTTATGCTGTGGCCGAAGGTGTCTGGCTGAAAGTCGAGATCAAGGCTTGCAGGATCGATGTCCAAAAGCTTTGACAGGTACTGTTTGGTGTACAGGATGTGGCGGCACAGCGCCTCGCCCCCGGCCATGTTTTTGTCGTTTTCCACCCAGGTGGAGGCGGTCACCTCCCAGCGGCCCTCGTGCACGCGCCTTCGGATCTCCTCAAGCATCTCCGGCGCGTTTTCCTCGATGATGCGGTAGGTGGAGGCCTGGGACTGGCCGAAGGTGAAAAGGGGGTATTCCTTCATCAGATCCAGCACCGTGCGGAAGGTCTCTACCGTCACGGCGGCAGTTTCGTTGTAGCCCCACATCCAGTTCATGTCGATGTGCGCGTGCCCCACGCAGTGGGCGGTGTAGCTCTTTGCCGCATGGGACAGGGGCATCAGGCGCTGTTCCATCGCGTGGGCGTTAGCAAGCGTCAGCGCGCCCTGCTCCTTTAATAGGCGAAGCGCTTCGCCGGCCTCGGCGTCTATCAGCGCGTCAAATTCCCCGCCGCGTACTTGGGAAAGGTTTGCCGCGTAGCACAGCTGCGCCCAGATGCGGCTTATGGGATCCATGCCGCAGTTTTTGGGCCTGAGCAGCGAAAGCTTATCGAATAAAGTCATAAAGCCCTCCTCGTTTTGGTGTTGTGGGATGCGAAGGGATCATGTAAGAAGCGGAGGCTTGAAAGCCTGAGAAGACGGAAAGATCGTAACACTATTTTAATGATGCGCGCAGGGCTTGTTATGGCGCGGGGAGCGATCGCGTAAAAAAGCAGGTCCGGATAAACAGCAAAGCAGCCCCGGCGCGCGCAAAAGCGCTACGCCAAAGCCGCTTCTTTGTTTACGATGTATTCCGGAAACCGGTCGGAGAGCGCAAGCCGCGCCTCGCTCTCGCTCATGCCGCTTTCGAGGAGCCTTAGCGCGGGCCCCGCCAGCACGTGCTCAAAGCAGGGGCGCTTGAGGGTATACCGGGCGTCCAGCTTGCGCAGCTGTTTTTGGCAGCTTATAAGCATCTGCTCGTGCGCCTTCCACGCGCCGCCGCACAGCACGACCTCGAAAAAGTCGCCGCACTGGGCGCGCTTGAACAGGGCCTCCAGCTGCAGGGCGATGGCCTCACCCGCGCGCGCAAGGATCTCAAGCGCCACCCCGTCGCCCTCCCGCGCGGCCTGTCCCACCAGGGGCACGAGGCCCGCGGCCACGGCGTAGGGGGCTTTGGATTTTAAGATCTCCTGCGGCGGGCGGCGGTCAAGGGGCTCGCCAAAGCGCTGTTCAAAGAGCTGCTTCAGCATCGTCTGCTCGCCCCAGCCGTTTGCGGCCCGGCACACGCTGCGCAGCGCCTGCAGGCCGATCCACGCGCCGCTGCCCTGATCGCCCATCACCGGGCCCCAGCCGCCCACGGCGCTGACCACGCGGCCGGAGCGGATCACGAACACGTCCGAGCCGGTTCCGGCAAGGGCCAGCAGCCCGTCGCGCCGGCATGCGCCGGCAAGCAGCCCGGCCTCCGGCTCGCCCAGGCGGCGGATGCGGATCTCCGGCCGAAGGCGCAGTATCGCGCTTTCAAATTCGTCCTTTGCGCCCACGAAGACCTCGTCCATGTCCGTAACCTCGCCAAGACAGGGCGCAAGCTGGCGCACCACCTCGTCTATGTGGGCGCGGATCGCCTCTATGGAATTTTGCGTGGGATTTACCCCGCCTGAGCGCGCGCGGCATACGGGCCGCAGTTGCCCGTCGTACACTACGCAAATCAGCTTGCTGCCGCCGCCGTCCACTGCAAGATACATGCGCGATCCCCCTTTCCGCCGCGGCGATTTTTACGCCACCATTCTATAGAAATCTTAACGGCTTGTCAAGCGCGGCGGGGCGCAAAATGCCCTTTGCCGCCTTGACCTGAAAGCGCCCGTGATGTAAAATAGGGAAAACAAAAAATGGAGGCGTTCAATGAAAAAGCTTATGAAGGCCGCGCTGTGCCTGCTGCTCGTGCTTGCGCTGCTTTGCCCCTGCCTTGGCGAAGCGGCGGACGAAAACGAAGTGCTGTGCGAAGACGGCGTGGCGATCACCGCCGAGCTGCTTGTCGAATACGGCCTGCCCTACTATGACCGCGACGAGGTGGCGCTGTATCTGCACGCGTTTTGCGAGCTGCCCGTAAACTACATCACCAAAAACGACGCGATGGATCTGGGCTGGGTCAGCAGGGAAGGAAACCTTTGGGACGTAGCCTACGGCGCGTGCATCGGCGGCGACCGCTTCGGAAACCGCGAGGGCCTGCTGCCAGAGGCCAGAGGCCGCCAGTACTATGAGTGCGACGTGTACTACGAGGGCGGCTACCGGGAGCAGTACCGGCTCGTATTTTCAAACGACGGGCTGATCTACTACACCGAGGATCACTACGAAACCTTCGAACTGCTCTACGACGGCTGGTATATGGAGGATGTGGAATACATCCCCGGCTACAGCTATTTTGCTGAGCAGCAGGACGCGGCATAAGGGAGGACGGCTGTATGTATATCATCAACGGAAGCGCGATGACCACCCGCCAGGAGGCCTACGCGGAGATCAAGCGGGCCCTTGAGGCGCCGGACTATATGGGATCGAACCTCGATGCGATCTACGACGTGCTGAGCGAAATGCGGGGCGAGATCCGCATGACCCACGCCTGCCATATGCTAAACGCCCTTGGCAAATACGGCTGCCGCATCCTGGAGGTGTTTTTCGACGCCGTGCAGGACAATAAATATCTCACCTTCCAGCTGGGGCACGCGCAGGAATAAGGCATGCTTTCAGAGGAACGAAAGGGATATCTGAAGCTCATCGCGCGCCTTGCGTGGCCGACCATCCTGGAACAGGTGCTGGCCACGCTTGTGTCCTATGTGGACACGGCGATGGTGGGCAGGCTGGGCAAGGACGCCTCCGCCGCCGTGGGCGCGACGATGACCCTCAACTGGATGCTCGGGGGCCTCGTGATGGCGCTGGGCGTGGGCTTTCTTGCCTACATCGCCCGCAGCATGGGCGCGGGGGAGGCCGAAAAGGCGCACCGCGCCGCGGCCCAGGCGGTGACAAGCGCCGTAAGCGTTGGCCTGTTGCTAACAGCCCTCGTTTTGCCCCTTGCAAAATACGTGCCCGGCTGGATGCGCGCAGACGAGAGCATCCGAAAGACCGCGGGCAATTACTTTTTTATTTTATACATCCCGATGGTGTTCAGAAGCGCGGCGCTGATGTTCTCTACGATCCTTCGCGCCTCCGGCGACACCCGCACCCCGATGCGGGTAAACACCGCCATGAACCTTCTGAACGTCGTTCTCAACTATCTTTTGATTTACGAGACCCGGGTCATCAGCCCCCTTGGCGTAAGCTTCACCATGCCCGGCGCGGACCTTGGGGTGGAGGGCGCGGCGATCGCAAGCGCTATTTCCTTCGCCGTGGGCGGGATCTGGATGACTGTGGAACTGTACAAAAGCCCCACGGTCTCGCCCCGGGGCAGCTACAGGCCGGACGCAGCCATCTTAAAGCCCTGCTTTAAGGTGGCGCTGCCCTCCTGCCTGCAAAGGCTTGCGACCTCCACGGGCTACGTGGTGTTTTCCAGCATGATCAACGCCCTTGGGCCGGTGTCCACCGCCGCGCACTCCATCGCAAACACTGCGGAGAGCGCCTTCTACATCCCCGGCTGGGGCATGCAGACCGCCGCCAGCACCCTGATCGGCAACGCCTACGGCGAGGGCAACAACAAAAAGCTAAGCGGCCTTGCGCGCATGCTTTTGACGCTTGAGATCATCGTGATGACCATTTCCGGCCTCATCCTGTTTTTGAACGCCCGGGCGCTCATGGGCCTTTTCACCAAGGACGAGGAGGTCATCCGCCTTGGCGCGAAGGTGCTAAAGATGGTCGCGGTGTCCGAGCCGCTCTACGGAGTTGCAATCATCATCGAGGGCGTGTTCAATGGCATCGGCGATACCTTCCACTCCTTTGTTTTCAACGTCATCGGCATGTGGGGCGTGCGCATCCTGGGCACCTGGATTTTTGTGGATCAACTGGGCTACGGCCTTGCAGCCGCCTGGGCGTGCATGATCGCCCACAACGTGACGCTTAGCTTTATGCAAAGCACAAAGTACCTGCGCGGGCGATGGCGGCCGTCGGGAACAAAGCAGAGTACGAGCGCGTCCAACCAAAGGTTATCATAAACAGCCTGATATCCGATCACATTATTTGGAGGCATCCCATGAAAAAACTCCTGTCCCTTATTTTGGCGCTTTGCCTGCTGTCCACGGCCGCATGCTTTGCTGAGGGCAGCATCGGCACCCTGTACGACGCCGCAAAGGCCCTGGCCTTTGATACGCACAACGTCACCCTGAGCGCCGAGGCGGAATTCCTGCTGGACGGCGAACTGTTCAAGACCATGCACGCTTCCTACAAGCAGGACGGCTACCGCTCGTATCTGAGCTATATGCTGGATACCCCAAAGCTTGACGGCAGCGTCTATACCGGCGGCTACACGGTCTACGGCAACGCCAACACGGCCTACGCAAACGACACCTACTTTGGCAACTACTACCGCCAGACCTACATCATCCCCACCGACACCGTGCTTCGCATGAACCCGCGCACGCAGATGCTTTTGTCCCTGGGACGGGAAATGGCGCTCATGGCGCAGAGCCTGGTCAAGGAAAGCGCCGGCGAGGGCGAGACCCGTTTTGAGGTAGGCGATCTCAGCCCCGTGCTGGACGCGGGCATCTACTACCTGCTGGCCGATTACATCCAGGACAATTACTACCGCGACATTTTCGGCCTGTACGATTCCGGCAGCTACGGCACCATGGTCTATTATGAGGACTTTGACGCCCTGGCCGGAAGCAGATATCAGGCCCTGTACGGCACCGCCCTTCCCGAGGGCGAGATGGACGCCGTCACCAGCGCGCGCTACCAGCTGGTGCTCAATGCCCTCGAGCAGCTGGAGCAGGAGCTGCAGACCCAGTACACGGACGGCTGCGTGTACGTCACCAAGGACGGCACGGCGCAGCACTACGACAGCTTCGACGAGCTGATGCGCGCAAACAACGACGTCTACACTACCTACTGGAACGACACCGAGGCCCTGAAGGACTACTACGCCAAATTCTACGGCGAGGAGCTGTCCGACGAGTTTTTCAATATCCTGATCTACAGCCCCAATCCCGAATTGTGGGGCGCGTATGTAGATCTGATAAACGAGATGGACGACTACTATGCAGATCTTGCGCGCCAGCAGGATCCAGAGTGCTTAAGCGTGCTCGTGCGCAAGGACGGCAGCATCTCCACCTACGACTACCGGGTGGACGACTACCACACCACCACCCAGCAGATCTTAAGCGGCTTGAGCTTTGCAGAGCTTAAGAGCCTGAACGCTTCGGTGAAGACCGACGATGAGGGCCGTCTGACCGGCTTTTCTGGTAAAGCCGAAATCGAGCTTACCAACCGCAACACCAAAAAGCTTCAGACCCTCACCATCTCCTTCGACTGCAAGGCGCAGGACTATGGGACTACCTCCGTGCCCGAGAGCTTCGTGCCCGAGCAGTACGGCCTTGTGAGCTATGAAGAATTCATAAACGCCGAAACCACTGAGGAATACGACTACGAGGCGGAAATGGCGGAGTGGAACAAGCTCGTAAACGACGCCCCCGAGACCATCAGCTTCATGGGCAAGACCTATGAGACCATGATGGACGTCTACAAGCAGGAGCTTGCGGAGGACGAGGCAAAGGGCTGAGACCCTTGCCCTTCAAGTACAGTTTAGCATGTCTTACGAGCTGAAAAGCGCAAGATACCTGGCCGCGGACGCGCTGCGCGCCGCGGTCAGGCCCGGCGACGCGGTGGCGGACGCCACCATGGGAAACGGCCACGACACCCTGCTGCTTTGTGAGCTGGTGGGGGATACGGGTAGGGTCTACGCCTTTGACGTGCAAAGCCAGGCCGTGGAAAGCACCAGAAGGCGCCTGGCGGAGGCGGGACTTACAGACCACGCCCGCCTGTTCCTTATGGGGCACGAGCATATGGGCGAAGTTGTACAAGAGCCCCTTTCCGCCGTGGTGTTCAACCTTGGCTGGCTGCCCGGCGGGGATCACGCCGTGACCACGCGCTGGGAGACCACGCAAAAGGCGCTTGACGCGGCGCTTGCCCTGCTAAAGCCGATGGGCGTTCTTCTGATCTGCGCCTACCCCGGCCACGAAGAGGGGGAGCGCGAGCGAAGAGAGCTTACGGCGTACCTCAGCGCCCTGCCGCCCCAGCGCTTCAACGTGCTGCATCAGCGCTTTTTGAACGCAGGCCCCGGCGCGCCGGAGTGCTTCATCGCCCAAAAGCAAAATTATTGAACGTAAGAGACGCCGACCGCAGCGGCAAGTGCCGCAGGCGATCGGCGTTTTTTTTGCGCTTTGCGCAGATAAAAGACGCAAGGAAATCGGGGATTTTTTAGATGAACATCGCGTAGATCATGTATACGATGGGGATGGCGAACAGCTCGCTGTCGATCCGGTCCATGATGCCGCCGTGCCCGGGGATGAGGTTGGAGTAATCCTTGATCCCGGCGGCGCGCTTTATGCTGGAGGCGGCAAGATCGCCCACCGCGCCGCTTACGCTGGCGACGAAGGCAGACAGCACCGCCGCCCACATGGGGATCAGCTCAAGCCCCGTGCCCTTCAAAATGATGTGGGTCAAAAAGCCCGAAAGCGTGCCCATGACGAGCCCGCAGATCAGCCCCTCCACGGTCTTTTTGGGGCTGATGTGAGGGGCGAGCTTGTGCTTGCCAAAGGCCTTTCCGCCAAACAGGGCAAAGGTGTCGCTGACCACGCAGGGCAGGATGCTGTTTATGAACACCGCGGGCCAGATGTACACGCTTCCGCCGCCCGCCGCCGGACGGGTCGCGATGCTGATGTACATCACCAGCATCAGGGGGCTCAAGGGGTACACGTACACGCCGAAGGTCGCAAACAGGTCGCGCACGGTAAAGCGCTCGGTCACCACCATTTCCGAAAATACGCCCAGCATCAGCAGCATGCACGCGGGAAAGGCGTAGCCGCCGACCTTGTCAAGCCCCACCCACACGGCTGCGCAAGTGCCAAGCACCAGCGCGTACACCGACCAGATGCGCACGTGGCAGTCGAGCTTTGCAAGGGCGTTTTTCATCTCGTGGCACGCAAGGATCGTGCACGCCATAAACAGCAGCACGCGCGTCACGTCGCTGATCAAAAGGCACGCAAGCAGGATCGCGATCATCACGACCGCAGAGAGGATCCGTTGCTTCATTGCTTCAGGCCCCTTTGCACAGGGCGCAGGCGATCTTTGCGCCAAGCGCCGCGTTATTGTAAACCAGCTGGATGTTGCTTTCCAGACTGCGGCCGCCCGTCAGGCGCTGGATGCGGTCCAGCAGGTAGGGGGTGATCGCCTTGCCGCTGATGCCCTTTTGGCGGCATTCCTCCACGGCCTGGTCGATGGTGGCGTTGATCTCGTCCGGGTCCATCGCGTACTGATGGGGGATGGGGTTGGTGACCAGCATGCCGCCGTCAAAGCCCAGCTCCCTTTGCGCGCGGAACGCGCCCGCGACCTCGTCAGGGCTGTCCAGGCGGTAATCCACCTTCAGCCCGCTTTTGTCGGTGTAGAACGCGGGCAGCTCGCCCGTTTGATAGCCGATCACCGGCACGCCCTTGGTCTCAAGGTATTCGAGGGTGAGCTTTAGATCCAATATGGACTTGCAGCCCGCGCAGACCACGCAAACCGGGGTCTTGGCAAGCTCCTCGAGGTCTGCGGAGATGTCCATGGTGGTCTCCGCGCCCCGGTGCACGCCGCCCACGCCGCCGGTCGCAAACACGCTGATCCCGGCAAGATGCGCGCCGATCATGGTGGTGGTCACGGTGGTCGCGCCGTCCAGTCCCTGGCTCAGCAGCACCGCAAGATCGCGCCGGGAGGCCTTTGGCACCTTTAAGCCCGTCTTGCCCAGGTACTCGATCTCCTCCGCGCTGGCGCCTACGGTAAGCTTTCCGCCGATGATGCAGACTGTGGCCGGCACAGCGCCGTTTTGACGCACGATGCGCTCCACGTTCAGCGCCGTCTCCACGTTTTTGGGATAGGGCATGCCGTGGGAGATGATGGTGCTCTCAAGCGCCACCACGGGCTTGTGCGCGTGGATGGCTTCGCTGACCTCTTCAGATACCTTTAAAAACCTGTTCATGTTCCTTGCCTTCTGAATTTTATAATTTTCCCGCCTTCATGCGGCGCAGCTTGTCCACGATCTCGCCCGTCACGCGGACGGCCTCGTCCACCTCCTGCGGGGTGTTTTCCTCGCTCAGGCTAAAGCGCACCGTGGACATGGCGTTTTTTTTGTCCAGCCCCATGGCCAAAAGCACGTGGGAGGGGTCCACCGACCCGCTGGTGCACGCGCTTCCGGCGGACACCATGATGCCCTTGAGATCGAGATTCAGCAGCAGCGCTTCGCCGTCTACGCCGTCAAAAGTGATGCTGCTGATGCCGGGCACGCGAAGCGTTTTTGCGTTTACGCGCGTTCCCTCGATAGTGGAAAGGATGCCCTCTTCCAGCCGCTTTGTAAGCGCCTGCTTTATAGAAAGATTTTCTTCCAAGCGCTCCCTGCAGATCTCAAGCGCCCGGCCAAGCCCCACGGCGCTTGCCAGATTTTCCGTGCCGCCCCTTTTGCCGCGCTCCTGCGCGCCGCCAAAGATCACAGGGGAAAGGCTTACGCCCTCGCGCACGTACAGCGCGCCCACGCCCTTTGGCGCGTGCAGCTTGTGGCCGGAGAGGCTGAACAGATCGATGCCCATTTCGTCCAGCTGCCAGGCCCTTGCGCCCGCAGCCTGCACCGCGTCGGTATGGAACAGCGCGCCCGCCTCGTGGGCCATGGCGCAAAAGCGCTCGATATTTTGCACCGCGCCGGTCTCATTGTTTGCGGCCATGACGGAGACCAAAAACGTGTCGCCGCTCAGGGCGTTTGCAAGCTCGCCCTCGTCCACCTGTCCCTGCGCGTTCACGTCAAGATACCTTACGGTGAAGCCGCGCCTTTCCAGCTCCCTTGCGGCGTTCAAAACCGCCTTGTGCTCGATGCGGGTGGTGATCAGGGTGCGCCGCATGTTGCCCGGCGCGTAGGCCGCGCCAAACAGCGCCCAGCTGTCCGCCTCCGAGCCGCCGGAGGTGAAATAGATCTCCCGCGCGTCCGCACCGAGGGCGGCGGCAACGCTTCTTCTTGCCTGCTCCAGCGCCTTTTTTGCGCGCCGACCCGCCGCGTGAACGCTTGAGGGGTTGCCGTACACCTCCGTAAGACAGGGACGCATGGCCTCGAAGACCTCGTCTGTCACGCGCGTGGTGGCGGCGTTGTCCATGTAGATCATGATGAGCCTCGATTTGGGACCGGGGATCAGGCGCAAAAATTAAACCGCCGCGCGATTGTACGCCGCGCCTGATCTCTGCCCGCACGCTCTTTACTTATTTTCACCCGAAGGGGCGTAGCGCCTCTTCGGGTGAACGGGTCGTTTTTACTTCTTCAGGGTCTTTTTGGCAAGCTCCGCCACGTGCTCTGCGGTGAAGCCGTACTCCTTGAACAGCAGCTTGTAGGGCGCGCTCTGGCCGAAGCGGTCGATGCCCAGCACCTCGCCGTCAAGACCTACGTACTTGTGCCAGCCGAGGGTGGCGGCGGCCTCTACGGCCACGCGGGCGCGAACCTTTTTGGGCAGCACGCTCTCTTTGTACTCGTCGCTCTGCTCCTCGAACAGCTCAAAGCTGGGCATGGAGACCACGCGGGCGTCGATGCCCTCTTCCTTGAGCTGCGCCTGGGCTGCGACGCACAGTTCCACCTCGCTGCCGCTTGCAAGCAGGATGCAGTCGGGGGTCTTTTTCTTGCTGTCGGAGATGATGTAGCCGCCCTTGAGCGCGTCGGGGCCGCTCTTTTCGTTGAGCTGGCAGTCCTGACGGGAGAGGATCAGCGCTACGGGGCGCTTTTCGGTCATGGCCGCGTACCAGCCCGCCGCCACCTCGTGGCTGTCGCAGGGACGGAACACGACCAGGCCGGGAATGGCCCTTAAGCCCGCCAGCTGCTCTACCGGCTGATGGGTGGGACCGTCCTCGCCGACGCCGATGGAGTCGTGGGTCAGAACGTAGGTCACGGGCAGCTTCATGATGGCCGCCACGCGCATGGCGTTTTTCATGTAATCGCTGAACACGAAGAAGGTGCCGCAGTAGGGGCGCAGGCCGCCGTGCAGCTTCATGCCGGCGCAGATGCAGGCCATCGCGTGCTCGCGAACGCCAAAGTGCAGGTTGCGGCCGCTTCTGTCCTCGGCGGAGAAGTCGCCTTCGCCCTTCATGTAGGTCTTATTGGAGGGGGCCAGATCGCCGCTGCCGCCGATCAGGTTGGGGATGCGGGCGGCCAGGCGGTTCACTACAGTGCCGGAGGAGTTGCGGGTGGCAGCCTTGCCTTCAAAGGCCCAGTACTCCGCGTCGTTCAGAAGGTTCACGGGCAGCTCGTCGCTGTGCCATACGTCCCACTCCTTGCGCAGCTCAGGATACTTGGCGCTCCACTTTTCAAACAGCTTCTCCCATTCGGCCTGGGCCTTCGCGCCGGCCTCGGCCACCTTGGCGGTGATTTTGTAGACCTCGTCGGGCACGGCAAAGCTCATGGGCTCGCGGTCGACCCACTTTAAGTTCTTTTTGAGCGCAACGATGTTTTCCTCGCCCAGAGGTTCGCCGTGGGCGGAGGGCTGGCCCTGCTTGGGGGAGCCGTAGCCGATCTGGGTGTGGCAAACGATCAGGTTGGGCTTGTCGCTGATCTTGGCAAGGCGGATGGCGGCCTGCACGTTTTCAAATTCGTTGCCGTCGGCTACGTCGATCACGTTCCAGCCGTAGGCACGGAAGCGGGCGGGCACGTCCTCGCGGAAGGCGATGTCGGTGGAGCCCTCGATGGAGATCTCGTTGTCGTCGTACAGAGCGATCAGCTTGTTGAGCTTCAGGGTGCCGGCCAGCGAGCAGGCCTCATGGCTCAGGCCTTCCATCATGCAGCCGTCGCCAAGGATGACGTAGGTGTTGTGATCCACGATGGGCATGCCCTTGCGGTTGAATTTGTTGGCAAGGAAGCTCTCCGCAAGCGCCATGCCTACGGCGTTTGCAATGCCCATGCCGAGGGGGCCGGTGGAGGTCTCTACGCCCCGGGTGTGGCCGAACTCGGGATGGCCGGGGGTGAGGGAGCCGAACTGACGGAACTGCTTGAGATCCTCGATGGTCAGCCCGTAGCCGAACAGGTGCAATAGGCTGTACAGCAGCATCGAGCCGTGACCGGAGGACAGCACGAAGCGGTCGCGGTCGGGCCACTTGTCGTCGGCGGGATTGTGCTTCATTTCCCTGCCCCACACCGCGTAGGCCATTGCGGCGGCGCCCATGGGCATGCCGGGATGCCCGCTCTTGGCCTTCTGCACCGCCTCGGCGGACAGAATGCGGATCGCATTTACAACCTTGGTTTCGTTCATGACAGTTTTCTCCAATCTATAGTTTCCTGGGGGTTTATGAACAGTTTGAAAATGGATGACGCTTTGGACGGGAGCCTGAAAAAACTAATCAGCCTTCAAGCTCCTTCATTTTTTGCTCCAGAGGGCTTAAGTCAAGCTCCTCGTTGTCCTTTGCAAGCACAGCGTAGAGCTCGCGCATCATGTGCCTAAGCCCGCCCGGGACCTCGCTTTCGGCGTTGAGCACCATGACCGGGTCGTGGACGGACAGGCGCAGCATGAACCAGGCGTTGTCGATGCCGCCGTCCAGCGAGAACAGGATCCTGACGCCCTCGCGGTTGTCCGGAGCCAGACGCCATTCGCAGCCGGGCAGGGTCTTGGAAAGCACGGCCTCGATCACGTACCCCGCCGCGCGGCGGTAATCCTGCTGGACGATGGGCATGCGCACCTCGAGGCTTTCGACAGGCTCGGGCAATTCGTCGATGAGCGAGCTCAGCGACAGGCCGTCGCGCTTTCTCCATTTGGCCTCGCAGATGACCTTGGTGGCCAGGTACATGCCGTCGTCGATAAAGTAGTTCTCCGCCATCGCGGCGTGACCGCTGGTTTCGATGGCCACGGGAACGTTGATGCCCTCTGCGCTTAAGCGCCGGGCTTCGTCGATCACGTTTCGGTGTCCCCTGCGGAAGCGGTAGTGGGTGCCGCCCCACTCGGTGATAAAGCGGCTGAGGCCCGAGCTTGTGACGGAGTCGGTCACGAAGGTGAGGTTGGGTTCGTCCTCAAGCAGCATCGCGGCGACCAGCGCGATCAGGCGGTTGCGGTTGATGGCCCTGCCGTTTGCGTCCACGATCGCCACGCGATCCGCGTCCACGTCCAGCATGACGCCAAGATCTGCACCCTGCTCCACCACGGCGCGGCTCAGCCTTTCCAGCGCGCGCGCGTCCTCGGGGTTGGTCTGCTTTCCCGAAAAGCGGCCCGTGGGCTCCAGAGCAAAGCTGCCCTCGATGTCCACGCCCAGGCTTTTGAGCATTTCGGCAAAGAATCCGCCGCTGCCGTTTGAGGCGTCCACCACAACGTGTAAGCCAAGCAGGGGCATCTGAACGTCCTCGTCCATAAATTCACGCACCAGCGCGGAAAGGCGCTGCACGTACAGGCCGGTGATATCGAGCTTGCTGACCAGGCGCTGGGGCACGCGCACGCCTTCGGCAAGGGAAAGCAATTCGCCCATCTCCTCGCCCGTAAGCGCGCCGTCCCTGGTAAACAGCTTAAAGCCGTTCATGTCCTCCGCGGCGGCGGAGGCGGTGATCATGCACGCGCCCTGCGCGGCGGATCCATCCAGCTGCAGGCTCATCTGTATTGCAGGCGTCGTGGTAAGGCCGCAGTCGTACACGTCGCTGTCGGCGGCGGTCAGGCCCCTGGCAAAGGCGTTTTGGATGCGCTCGCCCGATCCGCGGCTGTCCCGTCCCACGGAAACCGCCAGCGCGTCCGGCGTCGTATCCAGCTTCTTTGCAAGCCAGAGGCTGAAGGCGTAGCCCAGCTTCTTTACAAACTCGTCCGTAAGCTGCGCCTCGGGGGCGCGGATCACGGTGCCTCTTAGCAAACTCGTTCGGTCGTCAACCATAAAATCTCCTTTCGGACGCATGAAGCCGGCTGCCGATGGGAAATGCCTTTCCCGTACCCGTAGCGGGCGGCGGAGCGCGCGTCAGACTAACGCCTGTGCGAGCGCCGGCCGGTTCCCCGTTTCTTTGGGGAAGAAAACTATTCTTTTGCCGGGTTCAGCCCGGAAAAATATCGGTACAGGGGCGCCATGCCCATGTATTCGCGCTTTAAAAACTCCACAAGGCGGGGACTTTGGATGAGCGCGTCGTCCTCGATCTCGCCTGAGATCACGAAGCTGCGCACCGGGTACCAGGGCCTTTCCTCCGGGCTTACGCCCTCCGGCACGGCCATGCGCCGGTATGCGCGAAGCCCAAGCTGCCTGCCCGAAACAGCCTTCCGCACGATGCCGGAAAACTCGCCCGGGCGATTTAACAGCCGCTGGCGAAACGCCTCCATCAGGGGCTTGTTGTCCTCCCAAAAGCCCATGCCGTAGCCCATGCGCTCCGCGGACAGGTCTACGTAAAAGCCCGGAAAGCCGCCCTTGTTGTCTAATCTGTGAAAGCCGATCCACATGTAATCGCGGTAGGGGCTTTTGTCGCGGCTGAAGCGCAGGTCCCGGTTGATGCGGGAGACCGTGCGCTCGGGCCTGCGCTCAAGCTCGGGGTCGATCTCTTCGATCGTTTCCGAAAGCTCTGATGCCAGCTCCAGCAGCGGGCCGCGCACGGCGCGCTTATACCAGTCGTGGTTTTCGTGAAAGAACTCGCGGTTGTTGTTAAAGCTGATCGCCATCAGGAATTCCCGCGTCTCGGCTGTAAAGCCAGTGAACATCCTCTTATGCCGCCTTTTCTTGGTCTTTGCCGGATCGCACGATACCGCGCTTTTCGCCGCGCAGCACAAGGGCGATCAGCAGCGCGCACAGCGCCCCGCAGCCGACCAGCATCCACACAAGCAGGCTGCGCGCGCCGATGATTGCGTACACCCCTTTTTCCAGCGCGCTTTCCTCCGCGCCGGAGGATATGCCCTCGCAGTCAAAGCTTGCGCTTTTTTCCAGCCCGTCGGGAGTTTTTGCACTAAAGACGTACTGGGCGCTTACGGGTGCGTCAAACAGCAGCGAAACGCTGTCGCCCGCCTTCAAAATTTCCACCGTGCGCGTTTGCCCGGTCGCGCTTTCGCTGATCTCGATCTTTTTTGCGTCCTGCCCAAGCGCGCTTAGCTGCAGCAGGATGCCGTTTTCGGCCTTCTCGCAGCGGAGCAGCAGGTCGGCGGGCGCGGCAGATTTTTCTACTTTTATTTGAAGGGGCTGGGCTTCAAACGTGACCTCCTGCCCGTCCTGCCTGAGCATCGAAAGGGTAAGGAGCAGCTCCGTATCCCGCTCCACGTGGGGGAGGGTAAAGCTTACCGCCGCAAAGTCGCCGGGCAAAAGTGCGGCGGGCAGCCCGTCCACGCGGCCATAGGCGGCCTCGATAAGCTTAAGACCAGTGTAAGCGCAGTTCCCCGCGTTTTCCACGCTGCAGGTGACGTGCGCGCTCTTTCCAGAGGACACGCTTTTGTCCGCGATGGCGCTTACGCGTATGTCTTCCCTGTAGGCCGGGATGTCGCCGAGCCTTGCGTCAAATTCGTAAGGCGCAGCGGAGATCGCGCTTTCGCAGGTCGCGTGCGCGCTCACGCTGGATAATTGCTCCCAGGGGACCAGGGCGCTTACGCGCACAAAGCCGCCCGCCGGGACATAGGCGCTGTCGCTTATTTTGCCGCCCGGCTGCATCGTGATGCGGGCGTTTTGCATGTCCGTTTCTCCGCTGTTGAAAAGGGTATAGCAGACCTCGACGTCCTCGCCCTCAAAAAAACACCTGTCCGGCAGCGCGCACATGAGGCGTCCCTCGACCTTGTCCGGCAAAAGCCGCACATAGCACAGCTTCTGCTCGATCTGGGCGTTGCCCGTCTCCTCGTAGGTGAGGGTGACGCTGACATAGCCAAGGCGCAGCGCGCTGTCCGTGATCGGGATGCTTAGCTCGTACTCAAGCCTCCCGCCAGGCTCCAATTGCTGCGCTTCGCCAAGCGCCTCCGATCCGGCGCTGAGCTTGAGCGCTTGCGCTACGGTATTGCCGGAATTTTGGATGCTCACATACAAGCGCGTTTCGGAGGCGGCGTGAAAGGCGTCCTTTTCGAGGCTTGCTTCAAGCCTTACCTCGGCGCTTGCACAGGTGCACAAAAGCGCGCAAAATGCTGCCAGCATCCATGCGCAAAAACGGCCCGACGTACGCCTCGCCTCCATCCTTCAAAATATCTGTTTCACCGTAAATGCCAGATGCGGCCTGAGCATACACGGCCAATCTATATTTTAAGCAAAGCGCGGCTTTTGTCAAGCCGCGCTTTGTAAAGGAACATCTTTGCCCGGGCGGAGACGCCATGAAAGCTCGCCGCCTGCGGCAATAAGGGAAGGCTTATTCCGCTTCTTCGATGGGGCTGTCGGGCGCGTTCTTCTTTACGCTCTCCACGCCGTTTACACAGCTCTTCATGGACTTGTAGCCCTCGCTGGTGGCGATGATCTCGCCGTTTCTGGCCTTCAGACGGAAGCGCAATTCGCCAGCCTTGTCCTGATAGATCTCAAACTTGGGGTGCTTGAGGGTGGCGTAGCCCTCCACGGTCTGGTCCTCGACCTCGGCGATGGGGGCGTTTTTGCGGACGCTTTCGATGCCGCCCATGCAGGCGGACTTGGTGGTGTAGACTTCGCTGGTAGCGATGACCTCGCCGTTGGTGGCCTTCAGGTCGAATTTGATGCCCGAAGCGGTCTTTTTGACGATATATTTGCCCATGACGATCCCTCCAAAAGTTATTTTGCTGACGAAAGTATACCATAAGCCGAGACTGTTTTCAATCCCATCGGATAAAAAAGCCTGGGCTTTTTGGCATCGCATTTGCTTTGCGCGCAAAATAGGGCCGATTTTTTTCGCCCTGCTGCGCTTACCAGCTGCCGCGCCCGTGCTTTGCGTAGAAGTCGTTTGCAAAGTCTGCAAGGGCGTCCTGCTCGATGGCGCTTCTGATGTCCTCCATGAGCTTTGTAAGAAAGCGCAGGTTGTGGATGGAGCAAAGCCGAAGCCCAAAGATCTCCTCGGCCTTTAGCAGATGGCGGATGTAGGCCCTGGAATAATTCCGGCAGGCGTAGCAGTCGCAGGTTTCGTCAAGGGGCATGAACTCCCTTGCGTGGGCGGCGTTTCTGATCACCAGCCGGCCGTTTCGGGTAAACACGGTGCCGTTTCTGGCAACGCGCGTGGCCAGCACGCAGTCGAACATGTCCACGCCCCGCATCACGCCCTCGATCAGGCAATCAGGCGAGCCCACGCCCATCAGATAGCGGGGCTTTTCGGCGGGCATGACGGGATTCAGGGCTTCAAGAATATCGTACATGATCTCCTTGGGCTCGCCTACGCTGAGGCCTCCGATGCCGTAGCCCGGCAGATCGAGCCTGGCCATTTCCTTTGCGCACTCCACGCGCAGGTCGCGATAAAACGCCCCCTGCACGATGCCAAACAGCGCCTGATCCTCCCGCTTTTTGGCGTCCATGCAGCGCGTGAGCCAGCGCACTGTGCGCCGCATCGCCTTTTCGGCGGTGGGGTAGTCGCAGGGATAGGCGCTGCACACGTCAAACTGCATCGCGATGTCGCTGCCCAGCTTTTCCTGTATGCCCACCGACACCTCGGGGCTGAAAAAGTGCT
>CADBNW010000191.1 GCA_902796025.1 uncultured Eubacteriales bacterium | reverse complement strand
TCCAATACAGTCATATTCATGCTCCTATTCTCTTGTAAGCTCGCTGATTTCCACCATTTGCTTTGCCATTTCGCTCACCCGCTGCTTTAGCAGGAACAGGCAGTCCAATTCCTGCGCGTAGCCGCGCACGATGTCCTCCGCCAGCGCCTGACAGGTGGGCGAGCCGCAGGAGCCGCAATCCAGCCCCGGCAGCTTTTTGCGGATCTCCTCGATGCGGTCCATCTTTTTGAGCGCCTCGGCAAAGTCCTGATCGAGCTTGAGCGATTCCACGGGCTGGATGGGCTTATCGAAAAACACGTCGTTTCCAAGCTCCCGAACGTCCCCCACGCTCACCGCGTCGCTGATCTTTTCCCGGGGCAGATCCACGACGAGCTTTCGGATGCGATTTCTGGCGATAAACACGTTTTCAAACACGATCGGTCCGCCGACGCAGCCGCCCTCGCAGGCCAGACCCTCGAAGTATTTCAGATCCGGCAGGCGGTCGTTTTCGATCTCCTCCAGCACGCGGCTGACGTTTTCGATGCCGTCTACGGCCAGCGCCTCTTCCTCCTCGATGGCCAAACTCTCGCCGCCGCTTCTGGCCCAGCCGATGCCAAGGGCGGTGCAGCTTTTATGATCGGCCTCGTCGTCCCCGCCGGGCTTGTCGCGGCGCAGCTGCGTGGAGAGCAGGCCGTAGATCTCGATAATGGAAATGGCCCCGTCCACGGCGCTTTTCTGGTGGCCGATGGGATTTCGGATGGCGGTCGCCTTGGACGCGCAGGGGGTGATGAAAAAGCAGCCCACCTCCTCCGGCTTTACGCCGTGCTTTTCGCAGAATTCCCTGCGCGCCATGGTGGCCGCGATCTCCATGGGCGAGCGCACGTCCACCACGTTGTCGATCAATTCCGGAAAGCGCACCTGGATAAGCCTTAGCACCGCGGGGCAGGCCGAGGAGATCAGCGGATGGGGGCAGGAGGGGCTTTTCAGCTTTTCCATGATGGCGCGGGAGGCGATGTCCGCGCCCCTTGCCACGTCGAACACGTCGCTGAAGCCCATGCGCATCAGTCCCCTTGAGATGCTGGAAATGTCGTTCAGCTTTTTGAACTGCCCGTAGAGCGTGGGCGCGGGCAGCGCGATCTTATACTTGAAGCGGTTGATCGACGACAGCGGATCGGTCACGGCGATCTTGGCGTGCTGCTGGCAGACGCGGATGCACTCGCCGCAGTCGATGCACATTTCGTCGATGATCGTGGCGCGCCCCTTGCGGATGCGTATGGCCTCGGTGGGACAGCGCTTTAAGCAGGCCGTGCAGCCCACGCATTTGCCCTTGTCCAGCCTTACGGAATGCAAATCTTTAGAACTCACCGGGCGGCCTCCTTACTTGATGTCGAATATCATTTCGATAGTGGTGCCATCGCCCACTTTGGAATCGATGTGGAAGCGGTCGGCGTTGCGCGCCATATTGGCAAGGCCCATGCCCGCGCCAAAGCCCATCATCCTGACGTCGTCGCTGGCGGTGGAATAGCCCTCGCTCATCGCAAGCTCGATGTCAGGGATGCCGGGCCCTACGTCCTTGGAGGTAAGGCTTACCTCCTCGGAGCCCACCTCCAGCACCAGCTTTCCGCCCTCTGAGTGGATCACCAGATTGATCTCCGCCTCGTAGCAGGCGATCGCCAGGCGGCGGATGATGTTTGCGTCCACGCCCAGCTTTTTCAAAAGTCTTTTGATCTGCGCGGACGCCTCGCCCGCGGTGACGAAGTCCATGGCGGCGACGGGAAATTCTTCCTTCAGTATCGTACTCATCTGCGCCACCCGTCAGCCCTTCGTACCGTTGTTGAGGCCTCCCGCATAGAGCTTTCCGCTGGCGATAAACAGCGTAAGCGGGGTAGCCATCACGCTGATCCCGTTCTCGTTTGCCATTTCGAGCGCTTCGGCGCTGGGGAGCTTGCCCCGGGTGAACACCACCGCGCGAATGTCCAGCATGTCGCAGGTGCGCATGACCTGGGGATTGACCAGACCCGTCAAAAGCACCATGTGCTCCTTGGGAAAGGCCAGCACGTCGCTCATCATGTCGCTGGAGCAGGCGCACTGCACCTCCAATTCTTCGTCGAACTGATCTGTAAGCGGCCGCGCGGAAAGGATCTCCATGACGCGTTTCAGTTTCATGGGCTTCACTCCTTATAGGGATGGATATACTTTATCATACCATAAACCCGGGCGCTTGTCTATCGTTTTGTTAAAAAATGCTTCAAAGCAACGGCACCCCGCTCTTTCACTTCTTTCGGGAACCCGGGCGCATCGAAAAGGAACATAAACCGTATCTTAACAAAATGGACCATAAGTACAAATTTTGTCAGTCTACTTGTATTTTTCCCGCAGTTGGACTATAATATACATAAACTTGATTCATCTGCGAAACGGGGGTTGGCAAAAGTGATCACGGGCGCGCACAGGAAACACATTGGACATTCAGGCCTTGTAAACAGCTTTACAAAGCACTGGCGCTTGCACGTATTGGCGCTTCCGGTCTTGCTGTATCTGCTGATTTTCAGCTACGCCCCGATGTTCGGCGTCATATTGGGCTTTGAAAACTATTCCGTCGCCAAGGGCTTTTTCGGCAGCCCCTGGATCGGGCTTAAGAACTTCGAATTCCTCTTTTCCACGCTGGACGCCTGGCGCATCACCAGAAACACCGTTTTGTACAACATCGCCTTTATCACCGTAAACACGAGCCTTTCGGTGCTGCTTGCGCTGGTGCTGAACGAAATGTATCTGCGCAAGCTTTCCAAAACCATCCAGACGATGATGATCATGCCCTACTTTTTGTCCATGTCGGTCGTGGCCATCATCGTTTACGCCTTTATCGGCGCAAACGGCGTGGTCAATTCCATTTTGAAGTCCATGGGCCGCGCAAGCACAAACTGGTACATCTATAAGCCCCTTTGGCCCTTCCTGCTGGTTTTCATAAGCGCGTGGAAGGGCGTGGGCTACACCGCGATCGTCTACGTCGCGTCCATCTCCGGCATCGCGCAGGAATTCTACGAGGCGGCGGTGCTGGACGGCGCAAGCAAATTTCAGCAGGCAAAATACATCACCCTGCCGCACCTGAAGCACATTATCGTGATCATGCTCATTTTGAACATGGGCGGCATGTTCAAGGGCGACATCGGCCTTTCCTACAACGTCACCATGAACAGCGGCGCGCTGTACGAGGTCGTGGACGTGATCGACAGCTACGTCTACCGGGCGCTGAAAAC
>CADBNW010000190.1 GCA_902796025.1 uncultured Eubacteriales bacterium | reverse complement strand
CTATAATATTCAAGTCTGCCCAACCGTATGGGTTGCTTTTGTTGTGTAATCAATAAGCGCCCTGCTGACCGTGCGGGCGCCAGCATATTAAACAGGAGGTGTCATTATGGCATCGGATAAGCGAGTAAAGGTAGTTCTGGCATGCTCCGAATGCAAACAGCGCAACTACAACACCATGAAGAACAAGAAGAACGATCCCGACCGCCTCGAGATGAGCAAGTACTGCCGTTTCTGCAGGAAGCATACTTCTCACAAGGAAGCCAAGTAAGGCCAGCCCAATCAATTTAAGGATGTGAAAAGCATGGCAGCTGACAAGGACGTAAAGCAGCAGAAGGACGCCCCGAAAAAGGAAGGCAATTGGTTCACCAATTTCTTCAAGAAGATCGGCAAGGCCTTCTACAATATGTATCATGAGCTCAGGAAGGTCACCTGGCCCACCAAGAGCGCGCTGATCAATTATTCTCTGGTCGTGCTCGTATTCCTGGTGGTGATGGGCGTCATCATCGGCGTGTTCGATGTAGGCGCGAGCTGGCTGGTCAGACTCATCACCGGCTGATGAAAGAGGAATGAGCATGGCTGACGCGGCCGAAATGAGATGGTATGTTGTACATACCTATTCGGGCTATGAAAACAAGGTAAAGGCCAATATAGAGAAGACCGTTGAAAACCAGAACATGCAGCACCTGATAGAGAAGGTCGTCATTCCCATCGAAGAGGTGCTGGAGGTCAAAAACGGCCGAAGCCACGTGGCGCAGCATAAGCGTATGCCCGGCTATGTGCTGGTGCATATGATCATGACCAACGAAGCCTGGTACGTCGTGCGCAACACGCGCGGTGTAACTGGCTTTGTGGGCACCGGCAATAAGCCAAGCCCGCTGTCTGACGCGGATTACGAGGCGCTGATGGCCAGCATCCCCGTGACCCGGCTGGACATCCAGATCGGCGACGATGTGCGCATTCTCAGTGGCATCTTTGAAAACTTTACCGGGCGCGTTTCTCAGGTGGACCCCGTCACAAAGCGCGTGACTGTGGTCGTCGAAATGCTGAACCGCGCAACAAACGTAGAGCTCGCGCTGGACGAGGTCGTTCGCGTAGAGATCTGAGGCAGAGGAATCTGCCCTTGCATTTGCTTGCAAGCCCTCGGGCTTTCAGGAAGTGGGAGGGGCGTAGGGCGCCCCGCTACACCACATTAGATTAAGGAGGAAACCCCTATGGCGAAGAAAGTTACTGCGCTTATCAAGCTGCAGGTCAACGCCGGCAAAGCAACCCCCGCGCCGCCTATCGGCCCGGCTCTCGGTCAGCACGGCGTGAACATTCCCGGATTCTGCAAGGAATTCAACGACCGCACCGCAAAGCAGGTTGGTCTGGTGATCCCGGTAGTCATCACCGTCTATCAGGACAGATCCTTTACCTTCATCTGCAAAACGCCCCCTGCCGCCGTTTTGATCAAGAAGGCCTGCGGCATCGACCACGCTTCCGGCCGTCCCAACAAGGACAAGGTAGCTCACATCACGAAGGCCCAGGTCAAGGAGATCGCCGAGCTCAAAATGCCTGACCTCAATGCCGCTTCTGTGGAAGCCGCTATGAGCATGGTCGCCGGTACCGCGCGCAGCATGGGCGTTGTGGTGGACGACTGAGCATAACACCAAAACCGTGGGAGGACTTTGCGCCGTTTGTACCACAGGGAGGAATTGATTAAAAATGAAGAGCGGAAAGAAATATTCCGACAGCTTTAAGCTGATCGATCGCAGCAAGCAGTACGATCCCGAAGAGGCCGTTTCGCTTGTAAAGCAAACTGCAAAAGCGAAGTTTGACGAGACCATCGAAATCTCTGTCCGTCTGGGCGTGGATCCCCGTCACGCGGATCAGCAGGTTCGCGGCACCGTCGTGCTTCCCAACGGCACCGGCAAAACCAAGACCGTTCTGGTCATCACCAAGGGCCCCAAGGCTGACGAAGCCACTGCGGCCGGCGCTGATTTCGTTGGCGCTGAGGACATGATCGCGAAGATCCAGGGCGGCTGGTTCGGATTTGACGTTTGTATCGCCACCCCCGACATGATGGGTCTGGTCGGTCGTCTTGGTAAGGTTCTGGGCCCCAAGGGCTTGATGCCTAACCCGAAGACAGGCACCGTCACCAACGATCTCACCAAGGCTATCAGCGAAACCAAGGCCGGTAAGGTCGAGTACCGTTTGGACAAGACCGCCATCATCCACTGCCCCCTGGGCAAGGCTTCCTTCACCGAGGAGCAGCTGACCGAAAACCTGCGCACCCTCATGGAGGCCATCATCAAGGCCAAGCCCGCAGCTGCCAAGGGTGCCTACATCAAGAGCGCTGTTATTTCCAGCACCATGGGCCCCGGCATCAAGCTCAACAGCCTGAGATTCTAAACTATAAAACGATCAGGCCTCTTCGCAATAGCGAGGGGGCTTGGTTTTATATAGTGAAAGACACATGATTTTATTGAGACTTCTTTTACAGGGAGACGGAATGGACATAAGGTTTCTTGGCACCGGGGCTGCCGACTGGCATGGACCGGACCTAAACGGAGAATACAGACGTTTGACCAGTACGCTGATCAATGGTCACGTATTGATCGATGTAACAAAGACGGTGCTTGATCAGATCCCAGATCCCAGCGCGATCACAGATGTGCTCTATACGCACAGTCACAATGATCACTTTGACCTTGAGGCATTAAAAACGCTGGCCCTTTGCCGCGTCTATGCGCACAAAAGCTGGGCAAAAGAAATAAAAGGGGAAGGACTTGCAGTGCATCCCCTTGAGATCGCAAAACCGGTCAAGGTGGGGGAGCTTACCATCATTCCCATGCCCGCGAACCATTCCACTGAACGGGAATATGAAACGCCCCTGCATTACCTGATAGAGGAAGGCGATAAGCGCATGCTCTACGCGACGGACGGCGCGTGGTTATTAAACCAGGAGCATCACATCATCGGGAACAAAACGCTGGACGCTGCGGTCTTCGACGCGACCATAGGGGAGGGACACGAAGGAGACTATCGCATTTTTGAGCATAACTCTATAGAGATGCTGCGCATCATCGCCTCTACGCTGTATGCTACGGGGCGGCTTCGCAAGGGCGCGCCCATTTACCTCACCCATATGGCGCGCACGCTCCACCCCTCCCAGGAGCAGCTGCAAAAAACGATCCTACCGCCCTTTGTTCCATGCTTTGACGGACTGGGAGTCACAGTCTAACGTATGAAACAGCCTTTTGTGCAAGCAAAAGAAATAACCCATATTTGCTTGAAAAAGCGCTTGCAATTAACCTGCAGTACGGTATAATATTGGCGATTTTTCCAAGGAGGATATCATCATGTCTGAAGCAAATGTCGTAACCAAAGAAACCCTAATCGGTGAGATCGTGAAGAATCATCCCGAAGCGGCCGAGGTGCTGTTCTCCATCGGCATGCATTGCCTTGGCTGCCCCGCGTCTCAGGCGGAATCTCTGGAGGAGGCCTGCGCCGTGCACGGCTTTGACGCCGAACCCGTGGTAGCCGAAATCAACGCCCGCATCGCCGCAAACGCAAAATAACGAGCGCAAACGCGATCCTGCCGCCGGTATCCTTGCCGGCGGCAATTCTATGCAGGAAAATATCTTATTTATAGAAAACCTCAAAAACGTGAACTATGTTGCATAAAAGATAAAAATTGCGTACAGACAATCAAAGCACTTGAAAAGATGCAAAAATATGGTAATATAGTATAGAGTATTTTTGACAGGAGGAGATCGATGAGGTCCAGCAGGCGCGAAGTGCTTCGGGCGCTTCTTATTATCCTGTGCGCGGTTCTCGTGATCGCTTCCGGATACCTCGTCGCCAGGTATTTTGAAACCCGCGGCCAGACAGAGCCAAGGGGCGAGCTCGATACGGGAAAAAGCGTTGAATATAAGGGGAAACAGTATAAAAAAAGAAACGGTCTTACGAGCCTTCTCCTGATCGGCGTAGATAAAACGGAATCGTCCGCATCCAGCGGCTATCGCTCTGGCGGACAGGCAGATTTTCTGCTGCTGACGGTCATCGATCCAGAAGCAAATACCGTTCGTCAATTGCAAATCGACCGCGACTGCATGGCAAACATCACCGTGCTTAGCGTATTGGGCAAGGAAGTCGGCTCGAGAAACACGCAGATCTGCCTCTCCCACGCCTTTGGCAAAACGGAGGCTGAAAACTGCGCCTACACCGTAAAGGCAGTTTCAAGACTTTTGCAGGGAGTGGATATCGATCTCTATTTGTCCGCGGACATCAGTGCCATAAACCGCTTAAACGACAGCCTTGGCGGCGTAACGGTATTGGTGGAGGAGGATCTTACCGAGCTTGATCCCGCGCTTGAGGCCGGCAAAACGGTGACCCTTATGGGAAAGCAAGCCGAGCTTTTCCTGCGCCAGCGCCACGGCATCAGCGACGGCAGCAACCGCGAGCGCGCAAAACGCCAAAGGACCTACCTGTCAGCGGCACTTGACAGCATCAAACGCCAAAACGCAAGCAATGCAGCCTTTCTGAACAGGCTGCTTGACGAGCTTGAGGATTATACCGCAACCAACGCCACCAAAGGCCGCCTGATCAACGAGATGAACGCCGCCTTAAAATGTGAGATGCGCCCGGTAGAATTATTGAAGGGCGAGTACCTGAGGGGCAGCGACGGCTTTATCGAGTTTCATCCGGACGAAGATGCACTAATGGAATGGGTGCTTGATGTATTTTATAAACAGGTTCAGGAATAAACCCGGAGGGAGTTAATAAATGAGCGAAGAAAAGTACCAGGGATCGATATTGCCGGAAGGCGATGTGGTCGTGCCGATCATTGACGAGGAAGGGCAGCCAGGCATTGCCCCGAATTTAGTCGAGCTTCTTATAAAGCTCGTGGAAAAATGGTATTGGATCGCATTAAGCGCAATCATCTGCACCATTGCGGTCATTGTTTTCACCAACCAGTTCATAACGCCCAAGTACGTTGCGACCTCGAAAATCTACGTGGCCAACAGCAAGGATTCCGTCATCGACGTATCGGCCCTGCAGTTGGCCAACTACCTGACCAACGACTATCTGCAGATTTTCGACAACTGGGAAATGCACGAGCAGGTGCTGCAAAAGCTGGGCCTCGATTATTCCTATAAAAAGATCTCGGATATGGTCAGCGTAAGCAATCCCCAAAGCACGCGCGTGCTGGTCATACGCTGTACCTCTTCCGATGCGCTTGAGGCGCAGCGCATCGCAAACGCCTACGCCGAGGTGGCGGTAGACTTCTTCCCGGATAAAATGGATACCTCTTCGCCAAAGCTCTTTGAAAAGGCGCTGTTGCCCACGTCGCCCGCTTCGCCCAATCGATCAAGGAATGCATTGATAGGCTTCCTGGCCGGAGCATTCATCGCCATCGCGGCACTTGTTTTTCACTTTGTGACCGACGATTATGTGCGAACCGAAGACGACGTGGAGCGGTACCTGAAGCTTCCAACCCTCGGCACCATGATGCTGCAGAAGGACGACAAATTGTTCGATCAGGTGGACGAAGACTACGATGTTGAAGCGATGAGGAGGAGAAAGTAATGAAAAAGGTCTCCATTGCGCGCGTTCCCGCGCTGGACTTTGGCGCGAAGGAAGCGCTGAACACCATCTGCACTAACATCTTGTTTTCGGGCAAAAAAATAAAAAAGGTGCTTTTGACCAGCTGCGTCGCTGGCGAAGGAAAAAGCACCATGGCCGCGCGCATCGTATTCAACATGGCGCAGCGCGGAAAAAGTGCCGTATTGGTCGATTCCGATCTTCGCCGAAGCATGATGGTTAAGCGCTTTGGCGTAACGGGCGATGGCGAAATCAAGGGCCTTGCGCACTATCTGAGCGGTCAGTGCGAAATGACGGACATCTGCTATCAGACAAACTTTGAAAACGTCTACGTGGTCCCTGCCGGGCGCGACGTGTCCAATCCCATTGCGCTCATCAACAGCCCCGAATACGGAGAATTCATCAATCAGCTCAGCGAGGAATTCGACCTGGTTGTCGTTGACACCCCGCCCGTGGGCGTGGTGATCGACGCGGTCGAGATTTCGAGCTTTGTGGACGGCGTCATCATGGTCATCGAATACGGCAAACGCCGCCGCCGCGAATTGCAGGACGTGGTAAAGCAAATGCGGCGCAGCGGTACGCCGATCCTGGGCTGCGTCATCGACAAGGTAAAGGTCAGGAGCCTGAGCGAGAAAAAGTACTACAAGAGCCACTACTACTACAGCCATTACGGCAAGGAAGGCTATTACGCCGCTGAGCCTAAGGGCCACGTGAGCGAGGATGAGGGCGGCAAGCGCGAAGAATAAATGCTTTGCGACATTCATCATCACATCGTTTACGGCGTTGACGACGGGGCCAAAAGCCTCGACGTTGCCAAACAGATGCTGCATGCGGCAGCCCGGCAGGGCGTAGGGGAGATCTGCTGCACTTCGCACTGCACGCCCGGCTACAGGCACTTTGACACGGACGCTTACTTTCGGCGTCTTGAAGAGCTGCAATCAGCAGCGGAGCAGGAGGGCATCGATATCGCGCTCTTCCCGGGTATGGAGATCCTCTACACCGAGCGCACGCTCGAGTATCTTTCAAGCGGCAAAGCCTTCGGCCTAAATCGCAGCAGAAATGTTCTGATCGAGTTTATGCCGGAAACGCCGTTTATGCTGATCAAGCGCGCCGTAATGGATCTTTCAAACGCCGGCTATACACCGGTGCTTGCGCACGTGGAGCGCTATATAGAGCTTACGAAAGAAAAGCATATGCTTCGCGTAAAACAGGACGGGGCTAAGCTACAGATGAACGCAAAAACCGTACTGGACAGCGCAGCGCTTTTTGGCAATCGCTGGACAAAGCGCGTTCTGAAAAACGAGCTCATCGACCTTGTTGCAAGCGACGCCCATAACGCAGATAAGCGAAAGTGCGAGCTTGGGGACGCGCAAAAGCTGCTGGAAAAGCGCCTGGGCAAAGAGCGCGCAGCGTTTATGACAAATAAGCTGCCGCGCCAACTGCTTGGAAGATAAGAGGACGTGCCATCGCAGGTACACATGGTCGTAACTGTTTTCTGTCAAAGCCAGAAGCCCCGAAAAAGATTTCCCTTAAAAATAACACAAAGCCATTGATTTTTCCTGGCCAATTGTTGTAGAATATACTCTGCATGACGACATCGGATGCCGCTTGCGCCAAGCAGGTGACAAATCCGATTTGTACGGACTGCAAGTCTGTGCATGAGAGGTGAACAAGATGAAGGAGAACATCCATCCCAATTACGGCAAGGCCGTGGTTCGCTGCGTATGCGGTGAAACCTTCGAGACCGGCTCCACCAAGAAGGAACTTCGAGTTGATATCTGCTCCAAGTGCCATCCCTTCTACACCGGCAAGCAGAAGGTCGTAGACACCGGCGGACGCGTCGACAAGTTCAAGAAGCGCTACGGAATGTGATCCTTTGATCGCTTGCGTTAGCACCAAGAGCGATAGCAGATCGGGCTGCGCAGCGCGCAATTCGGTCTGCTGTTATTTTAAGGAGATTATTATGGGCTTTAAAGAAAGCTTTCTGCGCTGGTGGAAAAATGATTATACGACTTCCTGCCCCTCGGTAGGCGGTCAGGCGGTCATGGAAGGCGTCATGATGAAGGGCCCCAAATGCACCGCGATCACCGTGCGCAAATCAGACGGCACAATGACCTATATCACAAAACCTAACCGCGAAATCGGCAAAAAGCATAAATGGCTTAAGATCCCCATCGTCCGCGGCATCGCAAATTTCGGCGTCATGCTGGTAGACGGCATGAAAACGTTAACCGACAGCGCTGACATGGCGGGACTCGACGCCGAAGAACCCACGGCTTTTGAAAAGAAGCTTGCTAAGCTTTTCCACTGTAAGCCAAACGACGTTATGATGACCACAGCGGTGATCCTTGCCGTACTTATGGCGATCGGCCTGTTTGTGGCGCTTCCGTATCTGTTTATGTGGCTACTGAGAAAAGTAATGGGTGATCCGTGGCTCAGCATCGTATATGGCCTGATCAGGATCTGCCTGTTCCTCGGCTATGTCTACCTTGTATCGCGGCTCAAGGAAATCAAGCGCGTATTCATGTACCACGGCGCGGAGCACAAAAGCATTTTCTGCTTTGAGCACGGCGACGATCTGACGGTTGAAAACGCGCGCAAGTATACGCGCTTTCATCCCCGCTGCGGCACGAGCTTTTTGATGATCGTGATGATCATCTCTTTGCTTGTTGCGATTGTTTTGAACACGACGCTTCCAAAGAGCATCACCGGAAACTTCCTCCTGGGCTTTTTGGTAAAGCTTTTGATGGTGCTGCCGGTTGCGGGCATCTCCTATGAGATCTTGAAGTGGCTTGGCAGGGCAAAGGATACGCCCATCATCAAAATACTGAAATGGCCCGGCCTCATGACGCAGCGCCTCACCACCGCGGAACCGGACGACAGCATGCTGGAGGTAGCGCTTGTGTCCCTGAAGGCGTCTCTTGGCTGGGAAAAGCCCTTGCCGGAGAGCTACTATGAAACTGATAAAGCCGAAGAGGAAAGCGCCGACGCCGAAGACGGTGAAAAAGCGTGACCGCGCGCACATGGTTTCAAAATGCCCTTGAAACGCTGACGAAAGCCGGCGATCCGGATGCGCGCTATGACCTTCGCCTGTTTCTGTGCAAGGCTCTTTATTGTGAGCTAAATCAGCTCAGCCTGAAGCTGGAAACTGAGCTTACAGACGAAACCCAAAAAGAACTCGAGCAGATGCTGTCAAGGCGCGCATCCGGCGAGCCGGAGCAGTACATCGAAGGCTGCGCCTATTTCATGGGGCTGCCGTTCAGGGTGGATAAGCGCGTGCTCATTCCAAGACAGGACACAGAAACCCTTTGCGAGATCGCCCTAAACGCGATACGGGATATCCCAAAGGCCCGCGTGCTGGACCTTTGCACCGGCAGCGGCTGCCTTGCGGTGAGCATAGCGCACTTTCGTCCCGATTGCGATGTGACGGCAAGCGACATAAGTCCGGACGCGCTTGAACTGGCTGCCGGAAACGCCAGATCGAATCATGTAAAGGTCAATTTCATTTGCTCTGACGGCTTTGCTTCGATCAGTCCCAAGCCGGGCTTTGATCTTATCGTATGCAATCCGCCTTATTTGACTAACGAGGACATGCATGAACTCCAGCGCGAGGTCAGGCACGAGCCGGAGCTGGCGCTTTACGGGGGCGAAGGCGGCCTTGATTTCTATCGCCGTTTCAGCCTGGAGCTAAAGAGCTATCTTGCCCCCGGCGGAACAGCCGCCTTTGAAGTGGGGGAAGGACAGGCGCCGCATGTGCGCGCCCTGCTGGAAGCTGCGCTGCCAGGCGCTGTAAGTAAAATACACAAGGATCTTAACGGCATCGAACGTGTCGTAAGTACGAGGATATAAAATGAGTTCAGCCGATACTGAAAAAATCTACGCGCAGATGCAGGCCATCAGCGGGAAATTTGAAGAGCTCTCCATCCGCATCACCCTCCCGGAGGTCATAAACGATACCGATTTGTTTAGGCGGCTGATGCAGGAGCATTCCGACATGGCAGAGCTTGCAGAGTTTGCCGCGCAGTATTGCGCGCTGCGCGAGGAGATCGCAGACGTACAAGAAATGGCCGCCACCAGCGACGCCGATATGCGCCAGATGGCGCAGGACGAGCTTAAGGAGCTTGAGCAGAAGCTGGATGAAATGAACAAGGAAGCGGTGATCCGGCTTTTGCCCCGCGACCCCGACGACCGCAGAAACGCAATAATTGAAATCCGCGCAGGCGCTGGCGGCGACGAGGCGGGTCTGTTTGCGGCAGAGCTTTTAAGGATGTACGCGCATTACGCCGCAGCCCGGGGCTGGAAGACGGAGATGATCCAGGGCGGCGACACCGAGATCGGCGGCGTGAAGGAAGCGATCATGCTGGTGCAGGGGAAAAACGTGTTTGAGCGGCTGCGCTTTGAAAGCGGCGTGCACCGCGTGCAGCGCGTGCCGGTGACCGAATCAAACGGCAAGCTGCAAACCTCGACAGCGACCGTCGCCGTGCTGCCCGAGGCCGAGGACGTGGAGGTCAAAATCGATCCCAACGACTTGAAGATCGACACCTACCGCGCAAGCGGAGCGGGCGGCCAGCATGTAAACCGCACCGACAGCGCCGTTCGCATCACGCACCTGCCCACAGGTCTTGTCGTCACCAGTCAGGATCAGCGCAGCCAGATCCAAAACCGCGAGCGCGCGATGCAGGTTTTGAAAAGCCGCCTGTACGAGCTGGAAAAGGAAAAGGCGGACAGCGAATACTCCGGGCGCAGGCGCTCCCAGGTGGGCTCCGGCGACCGCAGCGAGCGCATCCGCACCTACAATTTCCCGCAGGGCCGCGTCACGGATCACCGTATCGGCCTTACGCTGTACAGGATAAATGACATCATGAACGGCGATCTGGACGAATTAATCGATAAGCTGATCTTAGCAAGGCAGGCCGAGCTTATGGAGGCGGAAGCGTGACACAGGTATTAGATCCGACGCCTGAAGCGCTGAAGCAGGCAGCAAATCTCATCCAAAAGGGCGAAGTCGTCGCGTTTCCAACAGAGACCGTCTATGGCCTTGGCGCGGACGCGCGAAAGCCTGAAGCGATCAAAAAGATCTTTGCGGCCAAGGGAAGACCCCAGGACAACCCCCTGATCGTGCATATCGCAGAGATAAGCGACATCGGCAAAGTGATCGACGGCCCGATGCCGGAGCATGCGCAAAAGCTTGCAAAAGCCTTCTGGCCTGGCCCGCTTACGATGATCCTGCCAAAGGGCAAGGACATAAGCCTTCAGTGCACCGCGGGGCTCGACAGCGTGGGCGTGCGCCTGCCAGCAAACGAAACGGCGCGGGCGCTGATAAAGCTAAGCGGCGCGCCCATCGCCGCGCCAAGCGCCAATACCTCCGGAAAGCCCAGCCCGACCTTGGCGCGCCACGTGCTGGACGATATGAACGGGCGCATCCCCCTGATATTGGACGGCGGCGCGTGCCGCGTGGGCGTGGAATCCACCGTGATCGACGCACGCACACAGCCGGTCCGCATTCTGCGACCGGGCGGCGTGACCCCGCAGATGATTTGCGAGGTTTTGGGCGAGGTGGAGGTGGACGGCAGCGTTTTGCGTCCGCTGAATCCCGGCGAAGTGGTACGCTCCCCAGGTATGAAATATCGTCACTATGCCCCGCAGGGAAAGCTGACCATCGTCAAGGGAAAGCCCGAAAGCGTAGCGCAAAAGATCTGCCAGATGTATGACGAAGCCAAAGGCCTGCGCTGCATCCTTGCAAAGGAGGAGCACCTTGCGCTGTACGGAGATCGCGATGTGCGCTCGCTTGGCAGCGACGCCGCGCAGGCCGCTTCGCGCCTATTCGATCTGCTAAGGCTGATGGACGATGAGGGGATGAGCGCGATCTTTTCAGAGGCCCTGGACGCGAAGGAAATGGGCCTTGCGGTGATGAACCGGCTTGGCCGCGCGGCTGCCTTCAACATCATCGACGCGTAAAGCTGTGTAAAAAATTCAACGGTTCGCCACGCACTTGCCCGTATTGCTTTTCGGGCGTTTCCGTGATACAATTGATTCAAGATGGAGATGGGCGATAACGCCCCGCTAAAAAGCGTTTTACTGGAGGAATGCTTATGGACAGGAACGAAGCGCGCGCAAAGGCGCATGAGCTTGTTGCAAAAATGACCTTGGAAGAAAAGGCTTCCCAGCTGCGCTACGACGCGCCTGCGATCGACCGCCTTGGCATTCCTGCCTATAACTGGTGGAACGAGGCACTGCACGGCGTGGCGCGCGCGGGCACGGCCACCGTATTTCCGCAGGCCATCGGCCTTGCGGCGATCTTCGACGAGGATATCATCGGCGATATCGCAGACATCATATCCACTGAGGCCCGCGCAAAGTACAATTCCCAGTCCGCTCACGGGGACAGGGACATCTATAAGGGCCTTACCTTCTGGTCGCCCAACATCAACATTTTCCGCGACCCGCGCTGGGGCAGAGGGCAGGAGACCTATGGCGAGGATCCCTATCTCACCAGCCGCATGGGCGTGCGCTTTGTAAAAGGATTGCAGGGCGACGGCAAATACATGAAGGTTGCCGCCTGCGCCAAGCATTTTGCCGTGCACTCCGGCCCGGAGAAGCTGCGCCACAGCTTCGACGCGCGGGTAAGCGAGTACGATCTTTGGGATACCTATCTGCCCGCCTTTGAGGCCTGTGTAAAGGAAGCGGGCGTGGAAGCGGTGATGGGCGCGTACAACCGCACAAACGGCGAGGTCTGCTGCGGCCACAGCCGTCTGATCCCTAAGATCCTAAGAGACCAGTGGGGCTTTGAGGGTCACTTCGTTTCCGACTGCTGGGCGGTCTCGGACTTCCATAATTTCCACAAGGTCACCGATACCGCGCCGGAGAGCGCCGCGCTGGCCATCAAAAACGGCTGCGACATCAACTGCGGAAACACCTATATCCACCTGATGGAGGCTTACAACGAGGGGCTGGTGACTGAGGAGCAGATCACCACCGCCTGCGAGCGCGCCTTTACCTGCCGTTACCTCCTGGGCCTTTTTGCAGAGGACAACGAATACGACAAGATCCCTTACGCCATAAACGACTGCGACCGTCACGACCGCGCCGCCCTGAAGGCCGCGGAACGCAGCATGGTGCTTTTGAAAAACGACGGCACGCTTCCCATCAATCTGCACGCCGTGCGCTCCATAGCGGTCATCGGCCCCAACGCCGACAGCATCCCCGCCCTGAACGGCAACTATAACGGTACCTCCTCAAGGTATGTCACCTTCCTTGAGGGCATCAGAGCCGCCTGCCGGGAGGAAAACGTCCGCGTCTACTATTCCGAGGGCTGCCACCTGTACAAAAAGGCTACAAGCGGCCTTGCGCAGGAAAACGACCGCCTTGCCGAAGCGGTGCAGCTGTGCGAAATGAGCGACGTCACGGTGCTCGCACTGGGCCTTGATCCCTCCATCGAGGGCGAGGAGGGCGACGCCAGCAACGAGTATTCCTCCGGCGACAAAAACGACCTTGAGCTTCCGGAGACGCAAAGAAGGCTGCTGAACGCCCTGATCGCCGTGGGCAAGCCCGTCGTCGTAGTGCTTGCAAGCGGCAGCGCGCTGCGCGTAGAGGACGGAAACGCCATCCTGCAGGCCTGGTATCCCGGACAGGCTGGCGGCACGGCCCTTGCTAACCTGATCTTTGGCAAGACCAGCCCCAGCGGCCGTCTGCCGGTCACCTTCTATAAGAGCGTCGAGCAGCTGCCGGAGTTTACGGATTACGCGATGAAGGGCCGCACCTACCGCTATTTCAAGGGCGAGGCGCTGTACTCCTTCGGCTTTGGTCTTTCCTATACCTCCTTTAGGTACTCCGAGCCGTTGTTTGATCCCGAAAAGGGCGCGCTTAGCGTAAAGATCAAAAACACCGGGCTCAAGGATGCAGAAGAGGTCGCCGAGGTCTATATCAAGCCTCTGGAGTTTGACAGCCATTCGCTGAACTATTCGCTGTGCGCGTTTGGGCGCGTGTCCTTAAGCGCCGGAGAAGAAAAGCGCGTGCTGCTTCGCATCCCGCAAAGGGCCTACGAGTGCGTAACCGACGATGGCCGCAGGATCAAGGCAGGCAGGCACTTCCGCCTGTATGTGGGTGGCTCTCAGCCGGATCCCGTAAGCGTCAACCGTCTGGGCGCTGCGCCCCTTGAGATCGACATCGTCGTCTGATATGGCCGTATCCGATGAAATGCTTATCCAGTCGCCGGCAGCTCCGGCGACTGGCGCGCCTGTGCGTGAGGTAAGGCTCAATAACGACACGGGATTATTAAAGCTCCTGGCCTGCGCGTTTATGATGTGCGACCACATGGGCAAAATGGTCTTTCCCCACGCCTACAGACTGGCTTCGCATGGGCAGTGGTGGTCGTTTCTTATGCCGGAGATCAACGTCCTTCGCGCCGTTGGACGGCTGGCCATGCCCCTGTTTGCCTATTGCGCGGCAGTAGGCAGCTTAAAGACCCGCTCAAGCGCCCGCTATGTTCTAAGGCTTTTGCTGATGGGCATCCTCGTGCAGCCCCTGTATCAGGAGGCGATGGGGCACGTGACCATCGGCGCTTTTGACTGGCAGCACAATTTCTGGCGTGTGGATCTCGTTTTCAGACATTACTACTGTGCAAACCTGAACATCTTTTTTACCCTAACGCTGGGTACTCTTTTGGCTGGACTGTACAGGCACAGGCAGTACCTGTTTATGGTACTGGCTGCGATCCTCGTTTGGACGCTGCGCTCGCACCTCGATTACGGATACCGGGGCGTCGTGCTGATCGCGCTTTTCTATTTGTTTATCGATAAACCCCTGGCGTCCTTTTTTGCGGTGTTTGCATACATGCTGAACTGGGCGATGCCGTACCTGTTTGCAAGCTTCAAAACTACCTCCAATTCTCAGCTCTATGCGATTTTGTCGCTGATCCTCATCTATCTGCCCATAAAAAAGCGGCGCATCAAGCTGAAAAAGTGGTTCTACTACGGCTTTTATCCCGCGCATCTTATCCTGATATACCTGCTGATCGCATTCGACAGAAGCATCTGGCCAAGGCTTTTAGCCAGCCTGTTCGATGCAATCAGACGTTTTATATAGAGGGTGCTTAAGCGATGGAGCAATTCGATTTTGATACCTTGACCGACAGGCGCGGCACCTCCGCGCTGAAATGGGACGCTATGACGGAAGCGGAGCAGCGGGACGGGATCGTGCCGCTTAGCGTGGCGGATATGGAATTTAAAAGCGCGCCCTGCATACAAAGGGCGCTGATCGATGCGGCCCGGCACGGGCTTTACGGTTACACGGGCACGGACGACGCGTATGTAAACGCCCTAAGGGGCTGGATGAAGCGCCGCCACGGTCTTGACTTTGCAAAGGAGGAGCTTAGCATCGTGGGCGGCGTGGTGCCGGGACTGGCGCTGAGTGTCCGCGCCTTTACGCAGCCCGGAGAAGGCGTGATCGTGCAGCCGCCCGTATACCCTCCGTTTATGAGCGTGGTGGAACTAAACGGCAGAAAGCTCATGAAAAATCCGCTGGTCCGTGAGGCGGACGGTTCATATCATATCGATTTTGCACAGCTTGAGCGCCTGGCTGCCGACCCTGAAGCAAAGCTCATGCTGTTTTGCAGCCCGCACAACCCCGTTGGCCGCGTTTGGACGGAGGACGAGCTAAAGACAGTGTGGGAGATCTGCGCTTCTAACGGCGTTATGCTGGTGACGGATGAGATCCACGCGGATCTCACCCATGGGAAACGGCATATCCCGATGAAGCGCATAAATTCCTCGGCCTTTATCCTGAACGCCCCCAGCAAAACCTTCAACGTACCGGGTCTGCAGCTTTCAAACGCGATCATCGGCGACCCTGAAAAAAAGAAACTGTTCGATGGCGAGCTTTGGAAGATCGAGGGCGGCAGCATGCCATACTTTGGGCGTGCCGCCGCAATCGCCGCATACAACGAGGGGGAAGAATGGCTGACATCGGCCCTTCGGTACATCGAAGAAAACTACAGGCTTGTGCAGGAATTCTTTATCCCACGCTTTGGCAATAGCGCAGTATCGCCCATGGAGGGCACCTACCTGGCCTGGGTGGATTTCAGAAACCTTGGGCTGAATGGAAAAGAGCTTGAAAGCTTCACAAGAAACGAATGCCGCCTGCTTTTTGCTGAAGGGTATATTTTTGGCAGCGAGGGAGAGGGCTTTGAACGCATGAATCTGGCCCTTCCCAGGCAGGAGCTGATAAAGGCACTGAACAGACTGGACGAGGGATTAAGGAGGCACGGTATTTATGCTGAATAAGGTCATCGAATTTCTGAACGCTTCGCACAGCGTCTTCCATGCGGTAAGCGCCATTTGCGCTTATCTGGACGAGCAGGGCTATACCCGCCTTCAGGAGGCGGAAAAGTGGAACTTGCAGCCCGGCCAAAAGTATTATGTCACGCGAAACCTTTCAAGCGTTATTGCGTTTACCATGCCTAAAAACGCCCCTTCCTGCATGCTGATCACGGCCAGCCACTGCGATTCTCCCGTTTTCAAAATCAAGGAAAATGCGGAGCTGGACGTAAAGGGCACCTATGTACAGCTGGACACTGAGCGTTATGGCGGCGCGATCCTCTCCACCTGGCTTGATCGCCCCCTGTCTTTTGCGGGGCGCGTACTGGTGCGCACGCAAAGCGGCGTGGAGCAGCGCCTTGTGGATCTTAACTGCGACAGCCTCGTCATTCCAAACGTTGCTCCGCACATGAAGCGGGATATCAACGACGGTATGAAGTACAACCTGCAAACAGACATGGTGCCGCTGTACTCCGATTCCTCCTCTAAGGGCAGCTTTAAGGCCCGCGTCGCGGAGCTGGCCGGCTGCAAGGAAGAGGAGATACTTGGACACGATCTGTATCTGTATTCGCGCATGCCGGCAAGCGTCTGGGGCCCGAAGGACGAATTTCTGTCCAGCTGCAGGCTGGATGACCTTGAATGCGCCTACACCACGCTTTTGGGCTTTTGCGAGAGCGCGCCCCAAAAGGATACCCTGCCCGTGCTTGCGATCTTTGACAACGAAGAAGTAGGCTCCACCACCAAGCAGGGCGCGGATTCCACCTTCCTGCGCGACGTGCTGGAGCGCGTGAGCCTTGCTTACGGCCTGGACCGCGAGGATTTTGAACGCGTCCGCGCAAACTCCTTCATGCTCTCCTGCGATAACGCTCACGCCATGCATCCTAACCATCCTGAGTTTTCTGACAGCGCAAATACCGTGTACATGAACCGCGGCATCGTGGTAAAGGAAAGCGCAAACCAGAAATATACCTCCGACGCGGTCAGCAAGGCGCTGTTCAGGCGCATTATGGAAGGAGCCAGGGTCCCGGTGCAGTTTTACTCCAACCGCTCGGACATCGCAGGGGGCGGCACGCTTGGCAACATCTCAAACAGGCATTTTTCGCTGAACACCATAGACATCGGCCTTGCGCAGCTGTCCATGCACTCCTCTTATGAAACTGCCGGCACGAAGGATGTATGCTACATGGTGCAGGGCATGAAGGCCTTCTTTGAAAGCAGCATCACAGCCCTTAACGATCGGGAGTACGCGGTAAAATGAACACGGGTATCAGATCCTTTACCGCCTATCAAAAGCGCGTGCTGGGCGCGTGCTTTGCGGTGTATTTTTGCACCTACATCGGGCGGCTCAATATGTCCGCGACGCTTGACGACATCATAAGCAGCTTCGAGGGCCTGGATAACGCCACAGGGGGACTTTTGCAGACGCTGTTTGCAGTCTTCTATGCGCTTGGGCAGTTATTGTTTGGCTTTCTCGCGGACAAGTTCGAGCCAAAGCGTCTGATCATGACGGGGCTCATCGGCTCCGCCATGGCCAATCTCGCGTTTTCCTTTATGCCCTCCTTTGGACTGCTGCTTGCCATGTGGACGGTAAACGGCGTGTTCCAGTCCATGATCTGGACGCCCATCATCATCTGCATGGCGCATTGCTTTGAGGAGACAAAGCGAAAAAGCGCCTCCTTTGTGATGAGCTTTACCCTTGCGCTTGGCCACTTTGCGGCGTGGGGCCTTGCGATGCTGCTAAGCCGCCAGTTCTCCTGGCGCTGGTCGTACCGCATCCCGGCGCTCATTTTGCTGATTGCAGCCTGCGCGGCGCTTGTCATGCTGCCGGGCGGGCTTAGAGGCTCCTCCAGGGGCAAAAAAAGCGCTATCGCCGCGCAGCCTGTAAAGACCCTGCTGGGAACGGGACTGATCCTCATGCTGCTTTGCTGCGTGCTCAATGGCTTTGTGCGCGACGGCGTTGTCACCTGGGCGCCCACGATCCTTGGTGGCAAGCAGCACACGATGCTGTTTAGCCTCATCATTCCCTGTGTGAACCTTCTGGGTATCCTGCTTGGCGCATATCTTGTGCGCCATTACCGGGGCAACATCCGCGCCCTAACGGGGCTTATGACGGGCTTTTCCGGCATTCCCGCGCTGATCGCCTGCGCGCTTGGCAACATGCACGTTGCGGTGGCAGCAGTGCTGCTGGGGCTTATGAGCGCCGTGCTTTACGGCACAAACCCCTTGCTCACCACCCTTACGCCGCTGGAATATGACGCCTTTGGCCGCGTGGGGCTGGTGGCCGGGCTGATCGACTGCTCGATCTACCTTGGCAGCGCGCTCAGCGGCACCTTTACGGGGCTGGTTTCTCAGTCTGCCCAGGGCTGGCGCGCCGTATACGGGCTTTGGACGATAGCCGCGTTTGTCAGCTGCACGCTTGCGCTGCTTGCCGCACAAAAGAGCAAAGCGCTCAAGCGCAAGGCGCAGGACTTGTAAAATTTCGCCTATTTCTTGCAATGGGCAAACGCAAATGGTATCATGTTGTTAACTGCGGATAACCAATAATATGGTTGTCTGCATACAAGCGGCACTGCCGCCTGTACATTACATTATAAGGAGATTCGAACGATGAAGAAGATCATGGTCATAATGCTTGCACTGTGCATGCTGCTGAGCGCTGCCGTAGCGGAGGAAGCCAATGAAGGCGTATTGGTTTATGTGACCATCGCGGCGGGCGATCTGGTGATGGCGCAGGCCCCTGTGGAGCTTAGCGATACAGACGGAGACGGACTGCTTACGATCAACGATGCGCTGTACCTGGCGCACGAAGAATTCTACGAGGGCGGCGCTGAAGCCGGCTATGCCACGGCCGAAACCCAGTGGGGTCTTTCGCTTGCAAAGCTCTGGGGCGTTGAAAACGGCGGCAGCTACGGCTATTACGTAAACAACGTTTCCGCCAACAGCATGGCAGACGAATTGCACGACGGGGATCATCTAAACGCCTTCGCCTACACCGATCTTGCCGCCTGGAGCGACAGCTACTGCTACTTTGACGCATATACCATCGACGCAAACGCCGGCGACGAAGTGACCCTTACGCTCCTTTGCGCGGGCTTTGACGAGGCTTGGAATCCCGTCACCCTGCCCGTAGCCGGCGCGGTCATCACCTTCGACGGCGAAGTAAGCGAGTTCGTAACCGATGAAAACGGCAGCGTCACCTTCACCGTGCCGGAAAACGTGTTCGTCGTAAGTGCCAAGAGCGATGCGGCCACGCTGGTGCCCCCGGCTTGCCTGATCTACGTGCCGGAAGCTGAGGAAGAGGCTGCCTAAAATCAAGACTTGATTGCACTGATGAAGCGTTTTTGGAGTTTGCTAATCACTCTTGCGCTGGCGTGGGGGATATATTCCCCCGCCAGCGCCGCAAATACCGCTGACGAAGCCGCGAAGCTTGCCAGCGGTATCATTGCCTATAACGTGCGCGCCTCCGGCTGCACAGACGAAAGGCATTGGATCAGCCACAGTCTGCTCACGCAGCGCAGCCCGGGCTTTGAATGGTACGTCATGATGCTGAAGCAATTTGGACGCGGCATCGACGACGGCGATTTTCAAGCCGCGATCGAGGAGCAGATCGCGTCCTCTGGGGTGCTTGGCGCAAGCACCCGCCTGAAATACGCCCTGGCCCTTGCAGCCTGCGGTCAAAAGGAAAACAAGTATGTCCTTGCCGCCGCGCAGGAAGCGCCCGGAACGCAGGGGATCATGAGCCTGATCTACGGCCTGCATCTTCTGAACAACGGCGTAAGAAGCGACGCGCACAGCGCGGACAGCCTGATCGATCAGATCCTTGCCCTGCGCAAAAGCGACGGAGGCTGGGCTGTGATGGGCAATCGCAGCGACGTGGACGTTACGGCCATGACCTTGCAGGCGCTTTCGCCTTATGCGGGCAGAAACCCACAGCTTGACGCGGTCCTCCCGCAGGCGCTTGAAAGCCTCAGGCGCGCGCAGACCGAGGACGGCGACTTTGTAGGCTTTGGCGGAGTGCGAAGCCTTGAAACCACCGCGCAGGTGGTCATCGCGCTTTGCGCGCTGGGCCGCGATCCCCAGATGAATTCGCTCTTCATAAACGAAAATGGCAAAAGCCCTCTGGACGGGATACAGCTTTACGCCCTTGAAGACGGCAGCTACAGCCACCTCATACAGGATAAAACAAATCCCACCGCTACGCTGCAGGCGTTTGAAGCATACGTGGCACTGTGGCGGCTAAGGGAGGGGAAAAGCTATCTGTATTGCTTTGACGCGCCGCAGAGCGGCGAGGTCATCGGGGCCGAAAAGCAGAGCAAAGCAACCGACCCAAAGCGCATCATCATACTTGGTATCGCAGCAGCGGGGATCATCGCCTGTATCGTTCTGCTGCTCTTAAAAAAGAAAAACATCAAAAACTACCTCTTTGTGCTTGCGGCCTGCGGGATCATGATCGCCATTATCGCTATTACAAACATCAGCACGGCAGGGGATTATTATTCAGGCGATGGGCAGACCAGCCTCGAAATCGTCGGTACTGTGCGCATGACGATACGCTGTGACACGGTTAAAGACAGGCTCGATTCCAAATACATCCCGAAAAGCGGCGTCATTTTGCCGCTTACAGCGTTTGACCTTGGCAAGGGCGAAACGGCATTCGACCTTCTTACCCGCGCCGCACGCGCAAACAAAATACAGGTAGAAAACAGGGGCTCGTCCTTTGGTGCGCACGGGCTTGCCTACATCGCGGGCATCAACTACCTGTACGAATTCGACTATGGAGACCTGTCCGGCTGGATCTATCACGTAAACGGCTTGCCGCCTTCTGTCAACAGCGGCGAGTACGAGCTGAAGGACGGAGATCTTGTGGAATGGCTGTATACCTGTGACCTTGGCGAGGACGTGCGCTATTTCAACGTGCTTGATTTGACAGAGGATGAAGCAAATGAATAATCAGTCTTTCTATCTTTCCACCATCGCGGATGTAACGGAGGACGAGCGCACGCTGGACATCGCCTATCGCTTTTATACCGCGCCGCTTGCCTCGAAGCATGGGCTTGGCCTTGAGCTTGCGGAGTACTGCATCTCCGCAAACATGGAAGACGACACCGCTGTGCGCCCGCATTTTGACAGGAATGTCCTATCCAACCAAAATCTTCTGATGCACGCGCCGTACAACGAGCTTTTGCCGCACGCCATCGATCCCGCGGCGGAGCGCCTCGCTTACGAGCGCTATTCCAAGGCTTACGAAATCGCCGTGAAGAACGGCTGCAAAAAACTGATCGTACATCTAAATTATTGCGAAACGCTGTATCATCCGCTTTGGGTAGTGCCGCGCCAAATCAGTTTTTGGAAGCGATTTTTGTCTGAGCATAAAGGCGACGTACAGATTTGCCTGGAAAACGTGATCGAGCAATCGCCGGAGCTTTTCAAGCGCATCATAGATGGCACAGGGGAAGAGCGCTTACAGATGTGCCTGGACGTGGGACACGCGAACCTTACGCCGCTTGCGCCCGAAAAATGGATTCAGGAGTGTGCGGGGTACATTTCGCATTTCCATCTGCACAACAACGCGGGAAAAGCCGCTCTGTCCGGCGCAGGGGATACGCATTCGGACCTTGACAAAGGCTCGATCCCCATGAGGGAGCTACTTGACCGCGCAAATACCCTTACCCCAAATGCAAGCTTTACCTTGGAATGCTACAGCTTTGAAGGATCCATAGATTGGCTTAAAAAGGAAGGCTTCATCAAATAGCATGCGCGCTTTGGATCGCTTTGAGCCCTTTGCCGTGCTCATCTACTTTGCCTGCGTCACAGGATGCGCCATGTTCATGATGCATCCTGTATTGATCGCGCTGTCGTTGATGGGCGCGTTTGCGCTTTGGTTTACAAGAAACGGCTTTGGGCACATGCGTTCACACCTGATCTACCTTGTATTGTTCATCGTGATGACCCTGATCAATCCCCTTACGCATCACAACGGGGTCACAGTGCTGCTGGTGATAAACGATAATCCAGTTACGCTGGAGGCACTGATCTACGGCGCGGTAGCCTCGGCCATGATCATCGGGGTCATGTACTGGTTCAGATGCTTTTCGCAAATCATGACCAGCGATAAGCTGTTGTACATCTTTGGAAGGCTGAGCCCCCGCATCGCTCTGGTGCTCAGCATGGCGCTTAGATACGTCCCAAGGCTGAGCGCGCAGGCAAAAAAAATAAACGGCGCGCAAAAGACGCTGGGGCTGTACCGCGAGGACAATGTTATAGACGCAGCGCGCGGGGGAATGCGCGTGTTTTCGATCCTTGTGACCTGGGCGCTTGAAAACGGCATCACCACGGCGGACAGCATGGCGGCGCGGGGCTACGGGGCGGGCAGACGCAGCTTCTATGCGATCTACCATATGCGAAAGGCGGATATCGCGGCAATTATAGTATCGCTTGCGCTGATGTGCGCGCTGATCGCCCTTCGCCGATACGCGGCGTTTGCGTTTTATCCCGCGCTGGATACGATCGGCATAAACGCGGGCAGCCTTGCGCTGTATGGCTTGTACGCGCTGCTTGCTTTTGCACCCACGCTTGTGGAGCTGGGGGAAGGACTCAAATGGCATTGCTTGAGATCAAGGATTTAAGCTTTTGCTATCCCGGCAGGGAACAAAAAGCCGTGGAAGGCGTAAGCTTTGCGCTGCAAAGAGGAGATTTTCTCTGCGTTTGCGGCGCGACCGGCAGCGGAAAAAGCACGCTTTTGAAGCTTTTGAAGCGCGAGCTAAGGCCCATGGGGGAATTTACAGGAGAGGTATGCCTGGATGGCGTACCAGTCGATCAGTTGGCTCCCCTGGAGAGCGCGCGCCGCGTCGGCTTTGTTGCGCAGCGGCCTGACGAGCAGCTGGTGTGCGACAAGGTCTGGCACGAGCTGGCCTTTGGCCTTGAAAGCTTAGGTCTTGGTCAAAATGAGATCCGCAGGCGCGTCAGTGAAATGGCCTGCTATTTCGGCATAGAGGATTGGTTTGATAAAAACGTAAACGAGCTCTCCGGAGGGCAGAAACAGCTGCTGAACCTGGCCTCGGTCATGGCCATGCAGCCGGATGCGCTATTGCTGGACGAGCCGACGGCGCAGCTGGATCCCATTGCAGCAGCCGATTTTATTGGCACGCTGGTAAAGCTGAACCGGGAGTTGGGACTTACGCTGATCGTCGTTGAGCATCGCCTTGAGGACGTACTGAATGCCGCAGACAAGCTGCTGGTGCTGGAAAAGGGCAAGGTGCTCGCCTTTGACGATACGCAAAAAGCGCTGAGGGAGCTATCCAAAACGCCTGGCATGCGCGAATACCTTCCCGCCGCCGCGCGCCTTCATTTTATGCTGGAAAGCGACGCGCCCTGCCCGATCAGCGTAAAGCAGGGCAGGCAGTTTATTCAGCAGTATTATTTCGATGAAATAAAGCAACTGCCGGAGGCAGAAAAGTCCCCTGTGACATCGGAACCTGCGGTAGAGTTCTCAAACGTCTGTTTCCGTTACGCAAGGGAACTGCCGGACGTGCTTCAAAGCCTTAGCCTTAAGATCTACCAAAACGAGATCTTTTGCATCCTTGGGGGAAACGGCTCGGGCAAGAGCACGCTGCTTAGCTGCGCTGCGGGCCTCAACAGGCCATATGCGGGCAGCATAAGCATATTTGGAAAGAAGCTAAAGGCTTACAGAGGGCAGGAATTGTATAATGGCGTGCTTGCGCTTTTGCCCCAGGACGTGCAGACGGTGTTTTTGCGTCCGACGCTAAAGGAAGAGCTGGAGGGCCTTTCGCTGGAAGATCTGCCCTTTGACCTTAAGGATACGCTTAACAGCCATCCCTACGATCTTTCGGGCGGTCAGCAGCAGCTTGCGGCCCTTGCGATCGCGCTTAAAACCAGGCCAAAACTGCTGATGCTGGACGAACCCACGAAGGGCCTGGATCCCGCATCGCGCGCGATGTTCATTCAAACGATCCTGCGCTTAAGGGACAAGGGCATGACTCTCGTATGTGTGACCCACGATATGGAGTTTGCCGCCTCTGTAGCGGATCGCTGCGCGCTGCTGTTTCGGGGCGAGTTCACCTCCTGCGACGTACCCAGGCGCTTTTTCCCCGGCAACAGCTTCTATACCACAGCGGCCAGCCGCATGGCGCGGGGCAGTTACGAGGGCATCGCCACGCTTGAGCAGCTGGCGGAGATCTTGCGCCTGAACGGGCGGAAAAAGCCATGATCCTGATCAAAAGCGCGCGCGTGCGCAGGGCGCTAAGGCTCCTGATCCCATTTGCACTGATGCCGGCGCTGATCGCGCTTGGCATCGTAGCCTTTCGACAAAAGCGCTATGCGTTGGTGTCGCTGATGGCATCGCTATTGGCCTTTGTGCTGTTTGCGGCGGGCTTTGAAAAAAAGCGCACGGGCTCCCGCAGGCTCATCATCGTTTCCATCATGGTCGCGCTAAGCGTCGCGGGGCGCTTTCTTCCGGTCTTAAAGCCGGTAAGCGCGCTTACGACGATTTGCGGCATGTACCTTGGGGGAGAGGCAGGGTATTTATGCGGGGCGCTCAGCGCCGTCATCTCCAATTTCTACTTTGGACAGGGCCCCTGGACGCCGTTCCAAATGCAGGCTTTGGGCCTTATCGGATTTTTTGCAGGCGCTTTGCATGCACCGCTGCAAAGAAGCAGGCTTCTATTGTTGCTGTATGGGATCCTTAGCGGAGTCGCATACTCCTTTATGATGGATGTGTGGACGGTGCTTTGGTATAACGGGCACTTTACCTTCAGCCTGTATCTTGCCGCGCTTGCAAGCGCGCTGCCCTATACGATAAGCTATTGCAGCGCGAACGTCATCTTTCTTATGCTCTTTGCAAGGCCCTTTGGCGAAAAGCTTGCCCGCGTCCGCCTGAAGTACGGGGTCTGAAGCTTTTGATCCTATGCACTTTTGTTAAATCTATTTGATGCGAAAAATTCTCGTTCTCCCATGCGTTTAGTGTGTGAAGGAGGTGAGGAAAATGTCCCTGGAACAGGACAGATACGCTTTGGCCGCAAGCGCCTTGACGCGCCTTGGGCCGGAGCTGGTACGTTACGCCTACGCCATACTATTGAACCGCGCAGACGCGCAGGATGCCGTGCAGGAGGCCCTTTTGTCCTACATGAAGCGCGCCCCGCTCTTTGCTGACGCCCAGCAGGAAAAGGCCTGGCTGCTTCGGGTCACGGCGAACAAATGCAAAAGCATGCTGCGAAGCGGCTGGTTCAAAACCCGAGCGCCCATTAACGAGGAATTGCCCGCAAGCGAGGAAAGCCGGGAAGTGATCTGGGCGCTTGCAAAGCTGCCCGCAAAGTATCGAAACGCCGTGCACCTGCACTATTACGAGGGGTATTCGATCGAGGAGATCGCCCGCATGATGGGCGCAAAGCAAGCCACGGTGGGCACCTGGCTGAAGCGCGGAAGGGAACTGATGCGCATGGAACTGGGAGGAGAATAAATGAAAGACAATAAGTATCGCGCGGCCATGGACGAGATCCGGCCGGATACCGATTTTGAACAAAAAACCCTTGCGAGGCTGAGCAAAAAGCGCAAGGCGCCGGGATATCTGCGCTTTGCGATCCCAGCGGCAGCGGTGCTGGCCTGCGTATTGATCGTAGCGATCGCGCTGCCCGGATTTTTGCCCTTTGGCGCAAAGAAAACAGACGCCCCGCAGCTGATCGCGCTTAGCACGCCCGCGCCAAGTGCTGCGGCAAAGGCCACAGCAATGGTCTACAGCTACGTAGAAATGGAGATGGCGACCGAAGAGGCGCTGGACGGGGGATTGATGGCCCCGATGCTTAGCGAATCTGCCATGGGTATGTATGACGCCATACCAAACACCGAGGAGTACAGCAATATACGCGAAAGCGGCTTTAGAAGCACGCTGACGTCGCCCCTTTCCACCTTTGCGGCAGATGTGGATACCGCAAGCTATACCACCCTTCGCAGGCGCTTGCTGGCGGGGGAGTGGCCGGAGGAGAATGCCATCCGCGTAGAGGAAATGCTGAATTACTTTAGTTACGCCGACATCGCGCCAGAAGACGGACAGCCTGTAAAGCTCAGCAGTGCGCTTTCCGCCTGCCCGTGGAATCCAAACGCCGCCCTGCTGTTTGTGGGCGTCGGCGCAAAGCAGATCGAGACGGAAAGCATCCCAAGATCCAACATCGTGTTTCTGATCGACACCAGCGGCTCCATGGACGGCCCTGATCGGCTGGATCTGATCAAACGCGCCTTTGCCCTGCTTACGCAGAATCTGCGCGAAGGGGACGTGATCTCTATCGTCACCTACGCCGGCAGCGACAAGGTGGAGCTGGAAGGCGTAGACGGCGCCGAGAGAAGCACCATCATGAACGCGATCGAGAATCTGAGCGCCTGGGGCTCCACCAATGGCTCCGCCGGCATCAATACCGCCTACGCCCTTGCGGAGAAGTATTTTATCCAGGGCGGCAACAATCGCGTCATTCTGATGACCGACGGCGATCTGAATGTCGGCACCACCAGCGAGGCTGCCCTAACTGACCTCATCGAGGAGAAAAAGCAAAGCGGCGTCTTTTTGTCGGTATTCGGCTTTGGCCGGTGGAACCTCAAGGACAATAAGCTGGAAGCCCTTGCGGATCACGGCAACGGCAGCTATTGCTACATCGACTCCCTTACCGAAGCGCGCAAGTCGCTTGTGGAGCAGATGGGCGCAAACTTCTACACGGTACTAAAGGACGTAAAGCTGCAGGTGGAATTCAATCCCGCGTACGTTTCTTCTTACCGGCTGATCGGCTATGAAAACCGCGCGCTGGCTGCCGAGGACTTTTCAAACGACAGCGTGGATGGGGGAGAGATGGGCTCCGGCCACAGCGTCGTAGCACTGTACGAGCTGATTCCTGCGCAGGGCGTAAGCCTTTGCGGCGTCACGGGTACAGAGGCGCAAGCGGGCGAGGGCTTGAGATATCAGAGCAATACCAATGGAGATCTGAACGAGGTAGCGCTGATCAAGCTTCGCGCAAAGCAGCCCGATGGCGATGAAAGCAGCCTGTTCACCCAGACAGTTCTGCCGCAGGAGACGGTGGAAGGCGCAATGAAGCGCAATCTCAGCCTGGCCTCAGCCATAGCAGAGTTTGGCATGCTGCTGCGGGACAGTGAGTTTAAGGGCAGCGCCTCCTGGGACATGGCCATAGAGACCCTTCGTCAGCTTCCAATCCCCAGCGATGAAGAAACAGAATTGATGTACCTGATCACCCGCGCAAAGCAAATAAGCGCCCAATAAAGACTGCATATCAGCGGCAGCCGCAAGTACCTCTGCGGCAGCCGCTCAGACCATCAACAAAGTCACACTACAGATTCTGCGGTGTGACTTTTAACATAGACTAAACAAATAACCAAAAGGAATTGTG
>CADBNW010000189.1 GCA_902796025.1 uncultured Eubacteriales bacterium | reverse complement strand
GGGGAAGACGCTGAACTTGTCGGAGCCGCTGTGCACGCTGATTTTGTAGCCGAACTCGCGGGCGATGGCCACGTGCACCTTCATCTCTGCGTCGAACTGCGCGGGGTCCCCGATGTAGTCGATGCCCTTTTGGAATTCGCCGATGAAGCGCGGGGCCACGGTCTTTACCTTCACGCCCAGGCGCTTTAATTCGCTGGCCACGAAGTAGTGCTCGCTGGGCTTGGTGGGGGCGTCGGTCTCGTCGATGGAGATCTCAAGGTCGCACTTGCCGTCCGACAGGAAGCGGTCATACATCTCCTTTGCAAAGTCCAGCGCCTCGCCGTAGATGCCCTTGACCCGGGCAAGCTCCTCTGGGGTAAAGCTTATCTTTTCTTCGCCGCAGACGAAGGTCTTGCCCGCATACAATTCGTCGATGTCCTGGGAATACTTGCCGGAGGCGTCGGAGTGGATGTGCTCGGAAAGGTCAAGCGTCAGCATGGTAAAGCCAAGGCTCAGGGCGTATTCGATGTCCTCGGGCTTTTTCAGGTGGTCGCCGTCCGCGCCGAAGCCGCGGGTGAAGTTCTCACGGAAGACGGAAAAGCTCACCGCGTCAAGCACGTCCTCGTATGTGCGCCCGGTAAGGTCCAGTTCTCTTATGGACTGCTGGGCAAACACCGGCAGCACGTCGTATTTGCTTACGACGCGGATGTGTCCGGGGCAGGCGATGCCAAGCCGGTCGCCAAGGCCGATAGTGCGCTTTGCGCCGAGCACCCGGATGGGCGCGGTGAAGGGGAAGAGCTTCCTCAGCGTCACCGCGACCTCGTGCGTAAGCTCAAAGCAGTTTACGCCCTCCTCGCCGCCGAAATAGGGCTTTCCCTCGCACACCAGTACGTCGCGGTCGCCCGCGTCCGCCATATAGACCACGGCGCCGTCCAGCGCGTGCATTGAAGCGGGATATCTTTTCATGTTCAGCCTCTCCTCGTTTTTTTTGCACCATTATACCACGGCGATTGTAAAAACGAAAGGGCGCGGGGGCAGTTTTATTCGCGGAGATTTTGCTTTACAAATCCGCGCGTCTGGTATAGAATTAGTATAGAAATTTTGGGAGGGTCAAACATGAGCGCAAACGAAAAACGCATTTTAGCGGGCTTTGAATACGCAAAGGACGTATACGCCGAGCACGGTGTGGATGTGGAAAAGGCCATGGAAAAGGCTGCACAGTTCGCCATCTCCATGCACTGCTGGCAGGGCGACGACGTGATCGGCCTGGAGTCCGACGCGGGCGGCACCAGCGGCGGCATCCAGACCACCGGCAACTACCCCGGGCGCGCGCGCACGGGCGACGAGCTGCGCCAGGACTTTTTAAAGGCCATCTCCATGATCCCCGGCAAAAAGAAATTGAACCTGCACGCCAGCTACGCCGAGCTTCACGGCAAAAAGCTGGACCGCGATCAGTATACGGCGGAGCAGTTTACCGAGTGGATGGCGTTTTCCAAGGAAAACAAGCTGCCCCTGGACTTTAACCCCACCTACTTTGGCCATCCCAACGTAGCGGACGGCTTCTCCCTGTCCAGCGCCGACGAAGGCCGCAGGAAGTTCTGGATCGAGCACGGCAAGCGCTGCCGCGAGATCGGTGAAGCCTTCGGCAAGGCCCAGGGCGAGCCCTGCGTGATCAACTTCTGGATGCCCGACGGCTACAAGGACACCCCCGCCGACACCGACGCGCCCCGCGCCCGCATGAAGGCTGCGCTGGACGAGATCTTTGAATCCACTTCCTCGATCAGCAAAGAGCACGTACTGGACGCGGTCGAAAGCAAGCTCTTTGGCATCGGCGTTGAAAGCTACACCGTGGGCAGCGGCGAGTTCATGATGGGCTACGCGGTAAGCCGCAATAAGCTGCTGACCCTGGACACCGGCCACTTCCATCCCACCGAGCAGGTCAGCGACAAGCTGTCTGCGGTGCTGCAGTTCCTTCCCCAGATCCTTTTGCACATCAGCCGCCCCGTGCGCTGGGACAGCGACCACGTAGTCATCTGGGATCAGGAGACCGCCCGCATCTTCAACGAGATCGTGGCAAACGGCTACGAAGGCCGCGTGCTGTGCGCGCTTGACTACTTCGACGCCTCCATCAACCGCGTGGCCGCCTGGGTAATCGGCGTCCGCTGCGCCCAGAAGGCGATCCTGTCTGCGTACCTTGCCCCTAACGCCATCCTTCGCAAGTGCGAGTATGAGGGCGACTTCACCAGCCGCCTGGCCCTGCAGGAGGAAACCAAGAACCTGCCCTTCGCCCCCGTGTGGGATATGTACTGCCTGAAGCAGAACGTGCCGGTGGGCGACAGCTGGCTTGCCGAAATCAAGCAATACGAAAAGGACGTGCTCAGCAAGCGCTGAGAGAATTTGAACAATTTTCCGGGGCAATAGCAATAGTCTCGGGTGGTTTGGAGGGGCCGCGGCCCCTCCAATTTTGATCCCCAGGGGCAGCTTGCGGTGCCGCGTTACGTAAGAGCGCAGCGCAGACGACCGGAACAAATAATCGCAACCTAACAATTTATGCACCCGGAAATTTCAGCAAAAACTGTTAACCACTTTCCCAGCCGCCAACGATCGTTAGTTTCGACTAAATTTCCATTTATACGCAATGGCCCGCCGCTCAAAATGGATCTCTGATTCATTTTGAGCGAAAAACCTTTACTTAAATATGTCACTGCGGCGTTGCGCGGCAGGGGCTTTTGTGGTATCATTTAAAGTTAGAAAGGTATTGAAATGGAGAATCGATCCCTTGGAAGGCTTTGACTTTGAACTGACGAACGAGACCCGGCGCGCCATCGAAGACGCGGGCTATGAGCAGCCCACGCCCATCCAGGCGCTGACCATCGCACCCATGCTGTCCGGCCAGGATCTGATCGGGCAGGCGCAGACGGGCACGGGCAAAACCGCGGCCTTTGGCATCCCGATCGTGGAGCGGGTGGACGCGACCGATCCCCGCACGCAGGCGCTGGTATTGTGCCCCACGCGGGAGCTTGCCGTGCAGACGGCGGGGGAGATCCAGAAGCTTGGCCGTTACCGCCCCGGGCTTCGCGTGCTTGCGCTCTACGGCGGGCAGCCCATCGAGAGGCAATTAAGAGAGCTGAAATACGGCGCGCAGGTGGTCGTGGGCACGCCCGGGCGGGTGATGGATCACCTGAACCGGGGCTCTGTGGATATCTCCGGGATATCGATATGCATCCTGGACGAGGCGGACGAAATGCTGGACATGGGCTTTCGGGACGACATCGAAAGCATCCTGTCAAAGACGAGTGACGAGCGCCAGACGGCGCTGTTTTCCGCCACGATGCCCCTTCCGATCATGAGTCTTGCGCAGAAGTATCTAAGGGAGCCTATGCTTTTGCGCGTCGAAAACCAGACCATGACGGTGGAAAAAATAAAGCAAAGCTATATACAGGTGCGGCCCTTTCACAAAAACGAGCTGCTGGCCCGCCTGCTGGTGCGAGACAACATTACCCGGGCGCTTGTGTTCATGAACACCCGTGCGGGCGTCGAGGACGTGGTAACAAACCTGCAAAGCCGGGGCTTTGCCGCTGCGGGGCTGCACGGCGACATGCGCCAGATGGAGCGCGACGCCATCATGGCGCGCTTTAAGGGCGGCCTGGTACAGATCCTGATCGCGACCGACGTCGCCGCGCGCGGCCTTGACATCAGCGACGTGGAGGCCGTGTTCAATTACGACGTGCCGCTGGACGTGGAGCAATACGTGCATCGCATCGGGCGCACGGGGCGCGCGGGCAAGGAAGGCCGCGCCTACACCTTTGTGACCGGGCGCGAAATGCTGCGCATCTGGGATTATCGAAGGCTCACAAAGGCGCTCATCACCGTGGAGCAGCCCCCGACCGGGCAGGACATCCATGAGGCCCAGCGGCAGCGCCTTGTTGCAAGCGCCCTTGCGCTTGCAGCGGACGAGCAGCTTGAGACCGATCCCGCCGCGCAGGAGCTTTTAAACGGCGCTTCGCCCGAACGCGCGCTTAGCGCGCTGCTTAAGCTTCTGTACGACGCGGGCGGCAAAAGCATCCAGCCGGAACTGGATATCAGGGTGCCGGAGCCCCCAAAGCCCAAGCCGCAGCCCCGCTTTGCGCCGGCGCAGGCGGAAAGCCGCGCGCCGCGCAGGGGAACTGCCGGCAAAAGGCCCTTCGTCTTTGGACGCGAGGGGGACAGGCGCGAGGGCGACAGGCGCGAGCGGCCTTCCTTTGAGCGGGGCCCGCGCGGCGAAAAGGAGCCCCAGTGGGGCAGGCATCAGGGAAACAGCGCGCCCTACGGCGGAAAGCGCATGGAAAAGCGCGAGCAGCCGGCGGGCAGGCGCGGCTTTTACGACCCCCGCCGGGGGCCAAAGCCGGACAAGCAGGCGCAGGGGCGCGCCGCAAGGCCCCGCCGCAGGACAGAAGAGCAGGATTCCTGAAAAAGCCGCTACCAGGGAAGCAGCTTTTCGCCTTTAACCAGATACGCCTTTTTGGCAAGGCGCGCAAGCGGCGCGTCGGAGCGCGAGTCGGAATAGAATTCGTCGATCGTCACCTTGCCAAAGGCGCTTTGCAGGCGGCGCGGCTTTTCCTCCCCGTGGCAGTTCGCGCCGAGGTACTTGCCGGAGCGGATGTCCACGGGACTTGCCAGCACCCGGGCGCTTCCCAAGCGCTTCATGGCGGGGATCACCAAGAATTCCGGCGAGGCGGAAATAATGATGTCGTCGTCCCTGCGGTTTTGCAGGTAAAAGCGCTTCACGCGTCGAATACTTTTATCCCAGAAGCGCTCCACCGCCTGCTCCGGGCTTTTCAGGTCGCCAAGGAAGGCAAACATATCCTGCTTAAAGCGCTGCTTGTCCTTTTTCAGCACGAACAGCGCCCCCCACAAAAGCTTTGGCAGGCGCAAAAGCATTTTCGGCGTGCGCAAAAGGCAGTAGCGGTAAAACAGGAAGGTGGAATCCCCCTTCAAAATGGTGTTGTCAAAATCGTAAACGTTCATACACAGCCCTCCGCCCGTATAGATTCGGCGCGGGCGAAGGATATTCCTGTAAGGAGTGAAGATTTAAAATGCTGTTTGACATAAGCTCGATCCTGGCGGACCCAATGTCGTTTCTGACGAGTCTGCTGATCTCGCTGCCGGGCGTGCTGCTGGCGCTTAGCATACACGAGTGCGCCCACGCCTGGGTGGCGCTAAGGTGCGGGGACGACACGGCCTACCTCATGGGGCGCGTCACCCTGAACCCCGCAAAGCACATCGACCCCATCGGCTTTTTGTGCATGCTGATGGTGGGCTTTGGCTGGGCAAAGCCCGTGCCGGTAAACCCGAACAAGTTCCGCTCCTACCGCAGGGACGATCTGAAGGTGTCGGTGGCTGGCGTAACGGCAAACCTTTGCCTGTTCTTTGTGTGCTTTTTCATTTTGTCGCTGGTCTACAGTGCGGCGATCGGCAAGCTCTTTGACGAAAGCATTATCCCGTATGTTGGGAAAGACGCGCTGTTTGATAACTGGTATCTGGTTGGCAGCTACTTTATAGAATCAGCCTTTGGCAAGGTGGCTGGCGTCTTTTACGACATCATCCGCAACTGCATGTTCATCAACCTCTCCCTTGCGGTGTTCAACCTGATCCCCCTGCCGCCGCTTGACGGCTACCATGTGCTGAACGACCTAGTGCTGAAGCAGGATCTCTTTGCCCAGATGCGCACCCAGCGGATCGCCGGCGGCATTTTGATCGCGCTGATCATGCTTGGCAATTACATGCCCCAGTACGACATCATCTCCATCGCCATAAACGCGGTGCGCTCGGGCGTTTTGAACTCCCTTAGCATCATCACAAAAGCTCTGGCGCAGCTGATCGGCGCAATCTGATGGCGTACGTCGTAGATCTTAAAAAGTACCAGTACACGGGGCCGCTGGATCTGCTGCTCGACCTGATACACGAGGCGAAGATCGACATAAAGGACATCTTCATCAGCGAGATCACCCAGCAGTATCTGGACTCCATGAGCGGCATCGACCAGCTGGACATGGACAGCGCCAGCGAGTTTTTGCAGATGGCGGCGCTGCTTATGGAGATCAAGTCCCGCTCGCTTCTGCCAAAGCCCCCGGCCCCTGTGGATCCGGACGCGGAGACGCCCGAGCAGGCCCTGATCCGCCAGCTGGAGGAGTACAAAAAGTTCAAGGAGCTCTCCGGCGAAATGCGCCTGCTGGAGCAGGCGGCCCAGGCGCTGTACACAAAGCTTCCGGAGGAATATCCCCTGCCGCCGCCCACGATCGAGCTTACGGGGCTAACGCTTGGGGCGCTTACAAGGGCGTTTGGGCGGGTGCTCAAGCGCCTTGAGGAGCTTGCCGAAAACGAGCAGTTCGAGACCTATTCCCGCCGCGAGGTGCGAAGGGACACCTACACCGTGGCCGAATGCATGGCGCTGATCATAAAAAGGGTGTCCAAGGGCGCGGTCAGCTTTTTCGACCTGTTTGACGATATGCGCGGGCGCGAGGCGGTGATCAGCGTCTTTCTGGGCCTGCTGGAGCTGTTAAAGCTTGGCAAGGTGAGCGCAAGGCAGGACGAGGGCTACGGCGACATCATCATAGAAAAAAGGTGAGGCTATGAGCTTTCGCAAGGCCAGTGAGGCTGACCGGGCGCTGATCGAAAACCTGTTCAACCTCTATCGCAACGACCTGAGCGCCTACGGGGCGGATTTTGCCTTTTTGGACGAAAAGGGCTACTTTGAATACGGCGCGGCGGACGAGCTTTTGCCCTTTGGCGACGGGGTGGAGACCTACATCATCGAAGATGGCGGGCATCCCGCGGGGCTGATCGTTGTGACGGACGAGAGATATGCGCTGTCCGGCTGCGCGTGGTGCTTTCAGGAATTGTATCTGATCCGCCCCGCGCGGGGAAAGGGCCTGGCGCGCGCGGCTGCGGAGGGGCTGCTTTTGCAAAAGCCCGGGCGCTGGTGCCTTAGCGTGTACAAAAAAAACCAGCCTGCCCGCGCGTTTTGGAACAAGCTCATCGAGGCGCGGGGGACGCTCGTTTGTCAGATGCCCGGGGAAGAGGGCATGACGGACCTCGTGTTCGACACGAAATAGCGGATAAAGGACGGCGATGCCCTATCGCGTCGCGGAGGAAAAGATGATGAAAAAGCTGGGACTGTTTGCGCTGATCGCGGTGCTGGCAGTGGTGGCGGTGCTTTTGTTCAGGCACGAAACGCCCTGCGAGCTTACGGCGAGCTACAGCGACGGGGTATTGTATTATTCTGCCAGAAATGTTCCCGGCAAGGCGACCCTGAGCTTGAGCGGCGTGGGCACGCTGGGAAAGAGCGTAAGCGGCACCGCCTCCGGCACGCTGCGCGTGGCGCTGGAGGACGGCGATTATACCCTGACGGCCGAAGGCGAGGGCGCGGCGCTTTCCGTGTCGTTTGCCGTATCCGGCGGAAAAAGCGTGCCAAAAGCAAACGGGACAGGCAAAAACGACGGTAAGACCGCGCAGGAAAATGCGCCGCAGCCGACGCCGGAACTGACAGCCGAGCCGGAGCCTACGGCGACCGAAGCGCCGCTTACGCTGAGCGCCTCCTACAGCGCGGGCAGCCTTTTGATAGGCGCCGAGGGCCCGGACATAAGCTTTTTGCTGGACGGCGAGGCGCTTATGCCGGAAAAAATGGGGGAAGGGCGCTATGGCCTAAGCCTTCCCCTTTCCGCCGGGACGCACAGCTTACAGGCCGTAAGCGGCCAAAGGCAGGCCGAGACGAGCTTCAGCGTGCAGGCGCTTACATTTGCAGCCGAATACGAAAATGGCAAGCTCAGTGTAAAAATAGAAAATCTCCCCGGTAAGGCCGCGCTGCTCATGGACGGCGAGCCCACGAGCGACGTTTTTGAAGCGGACGGCGAATACGATATCAGCCTTACTGCCGCCCACGGCGCGCACAGCGTGCGCCTGGACGCGAGCGCGCAAAGCGCGCAGGCGGAGATCTTTGTGCACAGCCTCGTGCGGACGCCCGCGCTTGAACCCAGTTGCACGCTTGACGGCAGTAGCGAGGACGTGCGCTGCAGCGTTTGCGGTCTGGTGCTTAAAGAGGGGCAGATCCTGCCCGCCCTGGGGCACGACGTCGTGACCCTCGAGGCAAGGGAAGTGAGCTGCACCGAGGACGGCCTGACCCAGGGCAGCGTCTGCGCAAGGTGCGGCGAGGTCTTCGTTGCGCAGGTCGTGACCCCGGCGCTTGGACATGAGCCGGTGGAGGATCCCGCCGTTTCGCAAAGCTGCACCCAGCCCGGCAAAACCGCGGGCAGTCACTGCGCGCGCTGCGGCGAGGTGCTGGAAAGGCAGCTCGACCTTCCGCCGCTTGGACACAGAAGCGTGTACGACGACGGGGTGGAGCCGGGCTGCACAAAGACGGGCTTAAGCCGCAGCAGCCGCTGCACGCGCTGTGGAAAAGTGATCCATGAAGCAGAGATCCTGCCGGCGCTTGGGCATGAGCCGACGGAAATGCCGCCGCTTGCCCCAAGCTGCACCGAGGCGGGCAGCACAGGCGGCGTCGTCTGCGTGCGCTGCGGCGAGATCCTGACTAAGCCAGAGGAAGTGCCCCCGCTGGGACACGAGGCGGAGCGCATCGTTTCCGTACCCGCGAGCTGCACGCTTGAGGGAAAGAGCGAGGGGACCCGCTGCGCAAGGTGCGGCCTTACGCTTGAAGAGCCCAAAGCCTTGCCTGCGCTTGGGCATGAAAGCGCCGTGATCCCGGCTGTGCCCGCAAGCTGCACTTTAGACGGGCTTACCGAGGGCGCGTACTGCGCGCGCTGCGGCGAGATCCTGATCTCCCAGAGTGTGGAAAAGGCGCTTGGCCACCTGGAGGAGCTTTTTGGCGGGCTGGAAGCGAGCTGCGAGGAGGAGGGCCTGACCCAGGGCGTGCGCTGCCAGCGCTGCGGCGAGGTGCTTAAGGAAGAAAGCGCGATCCCCGCCCTTGGACACGAGCTGGTAAACGACGCTCCCCATGCGGCTAGCTGCACGGGCGCGGGCCTGACCCCCGGCGTACACTGCCAGCGCTGCGGCCTGGTTTTGCAAAAGCAGGTGGAGCTTCCCGCCCTTGGCCACCGCTTTGACAAGTGGGTGACGGAGGAGGAGCCCACCTGCACCGCTTCCGGCAGGCAAAGCCGCGTTTGCCAGCTGTGCAAAACGCGTGAGGAAAGAGCGCTTGCACCGCTTGGCCACAATGCCCTTTGGCGCGTCGAGCAGGCGGCAAGCGCCCAGGAGACGGGGCTTTTGTCCTCCCGCTGCGCGCGCTGCGGCCAGCAGCTGGAGACGGCGGTGCTGCCCGTTTTGCCGTCCAGGCGCTTAAGCAGCGCTACCAGCGCCGGCATCCGCATCGACGCCGTGCGGCGCAAATTCGCCTCCGGTGACGAGTGGAAGATGTTCAGCCCCATAGACCTTGAGCGCGAGGGGCCGCGCGCCTATCCTCTGGTAGCGAGGGGCTCCTACGACGCGGGAATTGTGAGCGTGAACATATCGGAGGGCGTTTTTACCGCGGATCTTACCGTGGATGAGCGCATGCAGCTGTATTCTTCGGCGCTCATCCTTTTGCCGGACCTTGACAGCCTTACGGACTTTAGCGAAAGCTCCTACGAGTTTTACAGCTTCCCCGCCCGCATCCCCTTGGAAGATCTGCCAAAGGGGCAGTGCGTGATGCTGGTTTTGTGCAAGCTGAGCCTTTCGCAAAACGTGAACAGTTACCCCCTCTATAGCGCCAAAAGCGACGCCCACCGGGAGATGCTGGACGAGATGTGGCGGCTTATAAACGATAAATAAGCGCCGTATGCCGTTTTTTCAGCGCCCGGAGCGGGACGATTTTTGGAGGCTTGACAAGATACATCTGAAACGGTAAAATAAGCAACTGTAGTGTATTCATTCGGAGGCAGCCTATGGACATTTTTGAAAAGTGCTACGAGTACCATCTTGCGGACCAGATCAAGGCCGCGGGCTACTATCCCTACTTTCACGCGCTGGAATCCCGACAGGACAAGGAAGTGGTCATGGAGGGCAAGCGCCGCATCATGCTGGGCAGCAACAACTATCTGGGGCTGACCACCCATCCCGAGGTCATCGAGGCGGGCATCAAGGCCTTTGAGCAGTACGGCTCCGGCTGCTCCGGCTCCCGCTTTTTGAACGGAACGCTGCGCATGCACCTGGAGCTGGAGCAGGAGCTGGCCGAATTTTTGGGCAAGGACGGCATCGTCACCTTCTCGACCGGCTTCCAGACGAATCTTGGCATCATCTCCGCCATCGTGGGCCACGGCGACTTTGCCATATGCGACGCGGAAAACCACGCCAGCATCTACGACGGCTGCAAGCTCAGCTACGGCCGCATGCTGACCTACGCCCACGCGGACATGGCGGCGCTTGAGGCGCAGCTTGCAAAGCTTCCGGACAAGGCGGGCAAGCTGATCATCACGGACGGCGTTTTCTCCATGGGCGGCGACATCGCAAAGCTCCCGGAGATCTGCGCCCTTGCCGAAAAGTACGGCGCGCGCGTGATGGTGGACGACAGCCACGCCCTGGGCGTGATCGGAAAGGGCGGGCGCGGCACCGCCAGCCACTTCGGCCTGGAGGACAAGGTGGACATCACCATGGGCACCTTCTCCAAGTCCCTGGCGAGCCTCGGCGGCTTCATGGCGGCCAGCAAGGAAGTGGTGAACTTTGTGATGCACAATTCGAGGCCCTACATCTTTTCGGCCTCCATGCCCCCGGCCAACTGCGCGTCGGCGCTGGCGGCGCTTCGCATCATCAAGCGCGAGCCGGAGCGGGTGGAGCGCCTTGCAAAGCTCAGCGCCTACGCGCGCGCGGGCTTCCACAAGCGCAACATCGACATCATCGACGCCGAGACCCCCATCATCCCCGTCTACACCTACGAGCTTGACAACACCTT
>CADBNW010000188.1 GCA_902796025.1 uncultured Eubacteriales bacterium | reverse complement strand
TCCCACGACTCAAAGATAAATCACGCAGGGCATCACGCACTTCTCCAAGGCTGACCGTCTTCTCGTTAGGTTGTTTCGAGTTTTCTTGGGGCTCAAGCTCGTCTGCTAGCCTTACGATTATTTGACCGATTTCCCTAAAAGCGTTGGATACCAGTTTCATAGCTTCCATCGCACAATCGGCTGTGTTTTTGGCACTACTGCCGCTGATCTCCAGATCGTTTTCTGCGTTATCTGCTATCTCGCTTCTGTTCATGGGTTTATTCTCCGACATATACTCATCGGGCGCTTCACGCCCTCTAGTAGAGATGATATTGCCATAGAAGTTGAAGGATAGCAAGTCAGAAGCGGCCAGTTTACGGAGAGTTATCAGGCCAACTAGCTTTATTGATTCCTTACAGTCAACTTAATACGCCCTCTTTATTCAAAACAGCGTCGTACGATTTCGATAACCCGATCCTGCTCTTCAGGGCTCATTTTGTTGTCGCTGGGCAGGCAAAGGCCACGGCGGAAGATGTCCGCTCCGACGTCCGTTGTGTCACCTGCAATATAGGCGTTGCTGCCGCCGCGCCCGCTGCCGTTACGGGTGATAAAGGCGTGGTTGCGGTAGATCGGCTGCATATGCATAGGCTTCCATATGGGGCGGCCTTCGGCATTAAAGTGCTGAAGCGCGGCAAGGATTTCGCCGGGAGAGGATTTTCCGTTTTCGCTTCGCCAGAGCTGATCCCTTTCGCCCCGGACAAAGGGCGCCATCGCGTTTTCGTCTATCAAAAGGCAGCTCAGCCAGAAATTGGGCCGGGTCTTTTGCGGGTCGAAAGGATTCATGCTGACGGGCAGACCCTCAAAGCCGCTTTTGTAGCGTTCGTAGATCGCTTTTTTCTGGGCGACGTGTTCATCGAGATGGGGAATCTGCCCGCGGATCACACCCGCGACCAAATTGGACATCCTGTAATTGTAGCCGATTTCCTCGTGCTGATACCAGGGCGCGTCCTCGCGGGACTGGGTGGACCACTTGCGGACTTTATTGGCGTCCTCCAGGGAATCGGTGAGGAACATCCCGCCGGTCGAACCGGTGATGATTTTGTTGCCGTTGAAGGAAATGCAGCTGTAGTCCCCAAGCGAACCGGTTTGACGCCACTGACCTTTGTAAAGAGACATCGCGCCAAGGCTTTCCGCCGCATCCTCTACGATCAGTGCACCGTGGGCGTCGGCGACAGCACGGATCTCGTCCATTTTCGCGGGCGTGCCGTAGAGGTGAGCAAGCATGATGAGCTTTGTGTCTGGGTAAAGCTCAAAGGCCTTTTCGAGTGCAGCGGGATCCATGTTCCAGCTGTCCGGCTCCGTGTCGATAAAGACGGCCTCGCCGCCCTCGTAGGCCACTGGATTGATGGAGGCGTCGAAGGTCATGTCCGAGCAGAACACTCTCCGGCCTGCGAGAGTACCCTTTCCGGCAGGAGCCTGTCCGTAAAGACGCTCCGCTGCGAGGCGCGCAGCAAGGTGCAGGGAGGCAGTGCCGCAGCTGAGCCCCACGGCGTATTTGCAGCCGACATAGGAGGCAATCTGCGCTTCGACTTCATCGATGTTCGCGCCCACGGTGCTGACCCAGTTGGCGCGGATGGCTTCAATTACATAGCGCTGTTCATCTCCATGCATTGTTGGGGATGAGAGCCATATTCTGCCCTGAAATGGCTTTATTCCTTTAAAACGAGGATCATTTGAAAAGTCCATTAATGTCTTTCTCCATCCATTTTGAGAAATTGAATGTCAAAAACGCAAATCAGTTTCGTATACACAATTGCAAAACAATTTGCTTAATGAGTATAAGTGAAAGTTCAGACAAAATCAAGCAGTTTATGTTTAAAAGCGTCAATCCTTTTTTGTGACGAACGTCGCCTCTATTTTTATTTTCTCTCAAATTACCTCCGTATGGAGGTTTTGGCTTTTCCCTGAATATGGTAATATACTTTCGGCAGATTTCTTTTGAGAATGCCAAATTACATCGTGCATGATGTTTTGACCCATTTGCAAAAATGCTAAAATAGATATGGTGAAATCTGAGAGCCGCTTCCCGAACAGCCTTCAGAACAAACCAGCGCACCTTGAAAACTGAATATTTCTTTTCCGGAATTGCCCTCATGTTTGGCTTATACGGCTTTTTCGCTGATGCTGCGGGGATTCTCCCCCATTGCATCAGGCAAGGCCAAACAGGGGCCTTTCTGCGCTACACGCAGCAAGGCGGACAAAAAAGTTTCTCCGCATTGGTACCTTGTGCAATCACCAATCGTCCTCCACAAAACGGGTGCACAAACAAGCCAATGCCATCCGCGGTCATCGGCAAATCAGACAGGTTATCACATACCGGCAAGGCTGTTTTCAGAAAGCCCTGGCAAAGCACTCCGGATGCTCAGCCGGTGTAATCCTGAATTTATAATAGTTCATATCCTCACGAGAGCAATCCAGTATCCGCATCAGCGTAAACGTGTGCAGCACCGCACTCGCCCGCGTTGCCGGATAATCCAGCGTTGAAACGATCATTTCACTCGTGAACGTCTCGTTCCCGAATTGGTCATAGAAGGCGCTGGCGGCCCTTTTGAGTGCCCTGTCCATATGCTCAAAACCCGGATACAGCTTCTTGTTTATCCGGTAGCACGTCAGTTTATCCCGACTCACCAGGCCCATCTGCTCGCACAGCTTCATATCACGGATCCATTTATCCGGTTCGTCGATTTTCATATAATCTGATATTTCGATATAGCCGTCACGCAGCCTGTCTCTGATCACGATACCGATCCTGCGGTCCCGGGGTGAGCTCGTGGAGTTGATGAGCGATTCGATCGTATCTAGGACTTCCGGAGAATAGCCCTCGTCGATGTATTCCTGCCACTCCTTCAACATGTCATTCGGCGTCTCATCGACCGGTGGAGCACTGCTTTCCTTCAGATTCAGAGCATACATCGCTGCGTGATCCCTGTTCCAGCGCTTGCTCACGATCAGGCCTCTTTCCTTGAATTGGCCCAGAATATTCCATGAACGTTTGCCCAGCGGCACAATTCCGTCTGTCAGCTCCGGCCTGGAGAAGGTATGCTTTCCTGTCTCCAACCACTGGAGCAGGCGCTGTGCCACAGGCGTGGTGTACTCCGACGTGCGGGAGATGAGGATCTCAAGCTTTTCACGCAGTTCCTCATGCGTGAGCGCACCCTGTGCTTTTTCTATCTTCACAGGTTCAAACCCAGCTTGATTGAGCGCTGTTCCAACCGGATCGCTCTTTTGCAGACCGTCCTGCTCCAAACCGTTTCCGGAAGCAAAGGCTGTGTCAAGATGAAGCGAATCATCCGCCTCCTGCGCCAGCCCCCAATCTCCCATCGTTTCTTCGGCTTCCTGCCTGCGCTGATGCAGTTCATCTACCGCGCGTCCGAGCACGGCAAGGTAGTGTTCAATGAGATAGGTCATATCCCCTTCCCTCAGGGTATTGGCCATCGCTTCAAAATAGCCATAGCTGTCCTGAGCAATCAGGCCGGAAAGAGGGAGTTCACTAAAGAAAGCATAACGCGCTCTTAGGAGAAGCATATAGCTTAACAGTCGTGCCAGGCGCTCATTTCCACTCGAAAACGGACGCACCGCCATGAACCAGGCGTGCGCCACTCCGGCCTTTAAAAGCGGATGCACTTCAGGATCGTTCAGATACGCGCACAGCTCCCGCATCCGCTCCGGGATCTGCGCTGCCGCCGGGAGATCGATCTTCTCTCCCTTCATGGAGGCGATGCTTATCATATCCGTTTGTCTGAGTTCCCTGCCGCCTTGTACGATCCGTTCCGTAAGCAGACCCGCAAGGGTGCAGATCGTTCCCTCCGTTATGGGAAGGCGCGTCTGCGCTGAAGCGTACGCTATCGCCTGCCTGTTGTTATACAGCAGCTGCTCACGGATATTCCCGGGTTCCTCACTTCGGTTATAGAAGTCGATCGCTTCCTCAACTGTCATGGGTGAGCCTTCGAGAAAGGATGTATAATATGCTTCCTCAGCGGCGGCGTCCTCCTGGGGATCCATTGGCTGTATCGTCTCCTCGACGATTTTCTCGCTGGCAGATACCATACTGTCAGTGAGCGTCAGCCAGAACGGCTCGCCGCGCGCGTTGTGCAGGGGCAGCGTCACGGCCCTGCTCTGCCTGCCCTCCATGATCTGCTGCCAGATCTCTGAGATGGGCACGCCCAGGGGGAGGCGTGCAAGCACATCGCGCCTGGGCATGTAGCTTTTATTGAAATACTGTATCAGTTGTTCCCTGTCCACTCTGCTCCCTCCCTGTCCGCAATTTGGGTTTCGCGCAGATCAAAGATTATGGCGTTGTGCCCCGGAAGATACACACCGTATGCATACCTTGGTTCGTTATCCGGCCATGCCGCAAGCTCCTTGATCTTTGCGATAAGCCTGCGTCCGCCGATCTCAACGTTTTCCGAGTCGATGACCATAGCCTGCTCCTCCCGGATGCCGCAGGCCCGCAGCAGCAGCTGGCAGCTTGGCTCGTCAAAGCGCAGCTGCACCTGCCCCGGATGTCCCAGAGCCTCTACGATCCCGTCATTGAGCAGCAGCGCCCCTTCAGCAGGGTCAAAACCCAGTATAAGATCATTCATCGCGTGCCTCCTTGCCGCCGTTTTCGTCATCTTCCGTAAAGATCCGCGTCGACGCTTCGCTCTCCTCTACCGACATGCCAAAGGAGTCGCCCCACTCTTTGGGCAGCTCAGCTTTGGGCACAACGCGCTTTCCTGTCGTTGGATCTTTATATACAGGCGCGAATGCCTCCCGGGACTTCAGATCGAACAGGTACAGTTTTTCGCCCCGGAACTCGATCTCTATACCCTGAATCCGGTAACGGTATTCCTGGTTCCAGCCCATGAGGCCATAGAGTCGGCGCGTCAGTTCGTAGCAGACGATCTCCCGTTTCTTCCGCTTTGCGGTACACCAGCGCAGTGCACCGCGCACCCAGGGCTTGCATGGCCGTATGAGCATTTGCTGCGCATCCGCATCCACCATGAACTGGATGTACTCCGCGTCCTCGAGGCGGCTGATGCAGGTGCTGTTAAAGGCGAGGCTGTCTTTGCGGACTGTAACGGAAGGATCATATCTCGTCGCCATAAATTCTCTTCGCACGAGCTGAAAGCCCGCAAAGCCGTTCTTTGCAAGGCGCTCCTCAGCCTCCCTTTTCAGCGTTTCAAAGCGCTCGTTCCTGGGCGGCTTCGTTCGAAACGGGCGAAACGCGTTCACCGCTGTGGTTGGAGGAGCAGCGGGCCTGCTCCACGGATTTCCTGTGGGTTTGAATTGCTGGCTTCCCCAGCTTTGTCTGTTCTCCATTCCTCTTCCCCCTTTACTGATCCTTCTGCTGCACCCAGACGTCCGTGATCAGGATCTTGTCGATTTCGCCACAGACAGCCAGGGCCGTTTCTGAAAGGTCCTTTTGCGAAAGCTTGCTTTTGGTAAAGCGCTTATAGTACCGCCACATAAACTCCTCGTCAAACGCGCCGTATACCATATGGCTGGACTCCTCATGCAGCAGGCACTCACAGCGGTAGAGAAAGCCCAGCCAGTAGGCGTATTCCAGCGCAGACGTATCTACCTGTGCGGCTTGTTCCACATGATATTCGTACACCGACGGGATTTTGCGCTGTTCCCTGGATGGCGGCATGCCCTTCAGTTCCTCCGGCAGCAGATTCCCATCCGGTGTCTCCCCGTCCGGGAGTTTGAGCATCGCCTGGTAAAGCGCCATCGCCTTATTATCCTGGTCCCTGCATACCATATCCACCCAGTACAGGGTGTCAACGATCTTATCCGGGGTCTTGAGCAGCAGCGGGATTTTGAGGATGTTGGCAAACTGGTCTGTCTCCATACCACCAGCCGCCGCAAAGCTTATGTCGAAAATCCCGGCGATCTGGCTGTTCATCCACAGCGGCGCAAACTCGCTCATGGGGCGTCCTTTAAACGCCGCCTCCATGAAGATGCTTCCCTGCATGTCGCAGTAGATGTAATCCCTGTTTTCAAAAGCGCGGGCGGACTTTATGACCTCCGGATTCTGAGGTGACATGCGCGATGCCCGCATGAGCCGTTTCACATTCGCTGACAGCGGCCTGCTCCTAGCGGGGTTCTTAGTCATTTTCGCTCTCTCCCTTCATCCCGCTCTCCACTTGTTTGCCGTGATTATAGACCGGCGGTTCCAAGCGAATCTCGCCAAGCAGCGCTGCCGTCTTATCGGGATCGACTGCCGGCGCTTCGCAGATGGGTTTGGCCTCCGCCATGAGGCTGCCTTCACCGGGAAGCACGTCCACCTCCGCGACGAAGTATTGGAACGCGGGCTCTCCGAAGCTTTTGTATTCCTCCTGACGGATCCGTTTCAGCTTTTCCTCCATGTCCTGTATCTCCTCCATGCTCTGCGGCTCGTTTTCGTCTGGCGCGTAGTAAAAGCCTCTGGTTTCCGCAGTTGCTCTGGGCATGTCTTCTCTGTCAGCCTTCAAAGGCTCCTCTTTGGCTTTTGACAAGGATCTGCCGATATAGTTGTCCATATCGAAGTAGAGCACGCGCTCCTCTCCGTTCTCCCGCGGCGTCGCTCTGAGCTTATAGCTGTAGCTTTCGTCCCAGCCCATGATTTCATACAGGATACCGTTAACACAGGTTGCGCCGAAAGTCATTTTCCATTCGATGGCATTCGGATTGTCGCTTTGGCACGGCCGCACGACAAGCGCCCGCTCCACGGGGTTGAGCAACAGCTCAACGCCTTCGCAGTCCGGCAGGTATTCTGTACACATCCGGTTAAAGCTTATGCTGGATGGGCGAATGATCAGGTTGGCCCCGCCCGTCTGTGTGAACATTTCTGCGCCGATCAGTTGGAATGAGGAGCGCTTTTCGGGCGTGTTCTGCTTTTTTCCCTCCGCCTGGCCATCCAGCTTTTCCCTTATCGCCTGTTCCTCCGCCGTGAGCTTTCGCGCGATGCGCTGAATGCCCTGTTCATCCATGAGCCCGTCGAGCCGGTGTCCGGCTTCCGGGAGGTATTCATTTTCCAGGTCCTCGGTCATCGAGCCTTCTTCCAGGCCCATCGCCACATTGCACATGCGGAAGTAGTCCTCAGCAGTGTAGCCCGCCCATTTGGGATTCATTGAAATATATCCGGTGAGCGGCCCCTCCTGTACGATCCGCATTGGCAGGTAGCTGCCCCCGTGTCTGTATCTGCGGCTGTTCAGAATTCGCTGGGCGGCGTTCCATACGGCTCTTGACACGATCGCTTCGTGGTGGCCGGACTGGAAGTACTTATTCTTCTTGCCGTTATTCTTTACGCTTCTGTGCGTCTTGAAGTTCGGCGTATAGGTTTTTCGTCCGAGCACATCACCACAGTAGCGCTCATTGCGCACCAGCGAGGTCACACGGTTATCGGTCCAGGTCGTGTTGATCGTCTTATTGCGCTTGCGCCCGCCGGTCGGGATATTCATTTCAGTCAGCGTTGCCGCGATATCCTCCAGCGCCGCACCCGCGATTACGCGTTCGTAGATCCAGCGTACAACCCGGGCTTCGGCTTCCACCGGCTGCAGTATTTTTCTGTATCCGCCATACCCGTCCGGGACGTTTACGGTATCGTACCCAAACAACCTGGGCGTCAAAAAGCGTCCACGGCTGAAGCGCCACTCGAGCGACAGCAGGATCGCCTCGCTCTTCATGTGGCTCTCCTCCTCCGCCACGACCGCCAGGATTGTCAGGATGAGGTTCGATGTTGTGGCAAGCGTATCGATCCCCTCCATCTCGAACAGGACCTTGACCGGGTGCGGCGCTTCCTGAAGGCGTGTCACCCACCCGATGCAGTCCAGCAGGTTTCGGGCGAAGCGGCTGACGCTCTTTGTGATGATGACGTCTAGGCGTCCCTCCATGGCCGCCTGCATCATGAGCCTGAAGCCGGGACGGTTCGTTGTATTTGTCCCGCTAAAACCGTCATCTACGTAGGTCCCCATGTATTGCCAGTCGGGATTATTGCGTATCTTCTTCTGATATTCTTCCTTCTGCAGTTCAATAGAGATAACCTGATCAATGTCGTCGGTGGACACACGGCAGTAAGCCGCAACGCGTTGCTTCTGCTGCCTGTCATCCGCCTGTGTTCGGGCGGCGATCTTGGTTACGCGCTCGCCGCTATAGGAACCGATCTGCCTGCGTTGTGCCTCTGCGGCCATCTCCCGCTCGGACAGCACGATGCGCTCCTGCGCGCGGCGTTTTACGTCATCCATCTGCCCACCTCCTTGCGCTGTTCTTCATGTACATCCTCCTTTCCCGGCTGTCTGATCACTAAGAGCCGGCATCGTTATTAAGCCATACTTTTTGCAAAAAGCGTACATCCGTACGGAGGTAAAAGAGGATAAAAAACGGTGTATATAGGCGGTAAATGGTAAAAAGCATAAAAAAACCGGCATGCATTTCACTGCACGCCGGGATGAATATTGCTTTGGGATTACTGCGGGGTCTCCTCCCCGAACACCAGATCGAAGGGGTCGAGCTCCAACGTCCGACACAGCCTCAGGCCAATCTCAAAAGGCATTCTCCGGATCTCTCGGTCACCGTATTCGTAGCGCTGGTAGCACTGCAGGCTCATTTCCAGTTCGTCAGCCACCTCCTGCTGGGTAAGTTCCAGAAACGCGCGCTGCTCCCTTACGATGATTGCCTCTCTGGGCAGCAGCCCCCTCATTTGACTGCTTCTTTCAAGTGTTTTGCGGGCTTGAAAACTACCGTGTTCTTCTCGCCCAACTGGATCAGCTGACCTGTTGAGGGCACTCTGTAGGCCCGCGCCTTTCGGCGGCAGACTCTAAACAGTCCAAAGTTCCGAAGCGTCGTACTGCCGGTATCCGTCAAGCTTTGCGTGATCGCTTCCAGCACACACTGGACCACGTTCTGGGCACTGGACATGTTGATCTCAAGCCGATCCGCCACATATCCCGCTATTTCGTTTCTGTTCATGGTGATACCTCCTCTGTGGGCTTTAAGCCCTTGTGTTGAGCAGATATTGCCATAGGTGCAGGGCAGATAGCAAGATGATGAGTAGAGACTTAGCTAAGAGTTAACCCAAAGCGGTTCCAAGCGTATTATGGAATATGTCATCAAACTCGCAGTACCCCAAACGGAGAAGGCACTGAAAAGTTTCAATGCAAATTGAAAATGCAAACCCTGCCAGAATACACCTCCAACTCCTCCACCTCAAGCTCCAGGGGAGCATGAAGCCTATTGGAGTAAAAACGAGCACATTCTGTATTATCTGACCACGAAAACCTGCATCTTCTAAATGCTTGTATGACCAAAATGGCCTCAGGTTGATTTGCGTCTCTCCTGGTTTTCGCATGAATAGCGCTAAATAAGCAATCGCCAATGAGTACAATAACAGTAGCACTATCTTGAGCAGGCTATGCTTGTATAAGACTTTTCGATCTAATGCCGTCATTATCAGCGGGTAGATTAGAGAAAATGCTATGGCAAAAAAAGTTAAACGGCTCATCTTTAGCGTATATCACTTTCGGTACATGTTCATGCATCTTTTATTTTCAAAAGCCACTTCCCGCCGCTTATGTCAAAACAAAGAAGCCCGCACGAACACGGGTTTCATGCGGGTTGGCAGATCAAGAGCACAAGACAATTTGCTGTCAAAGCACTACTGACCCACTCAAAATGTGGGAAGCGTTTTGCGCTTTATTCCAGTTTCTCTGAATTGTGTTTCAGTAGTATACCGAACGAATGATCAGCCCACAACTGCCAGCAAAGCCTTGTATGTCATCAGAGCTTCAAGGATTTTCTCGGGCATGATCACGTCCAAGCCACCATCCTCAGTGCCGATGCCTTCCAGGCTGGTCCAGTTATAATCGCCAACGTCGTTCTGAATGCCTACCAGGACGGCAACCTTCTGACCCTCTTCAAAAGGAGTGGCAAAGGTCATGTGAATTTTGAGATCGTCCATGGTCTCGGAATTGTATCCACCCTCTTCGATGGCCATGAACTCGTACACGGTTAGATCATCAATGCCGGTGTATTCCTTGGCGGCCTCGGCAGCCTCGCCGAAATACTCGTCAGCGCCATTCTCTTCGATTGCGGCCAACTGCTCCTCAGCCTCTTCCTGCTCTTCTGTGGGAATGATATAGAAGCCTTCTTCACCGGTCAGACCCTCGGCCTCGAAGCTGGTGGTATCGGCCAGAGTCTTGCTGGCATCTTCTGCAGCTTCCTCAGCAAAAGCGGCAAAGGAGAACACAAACAGGCATA
>CADBNW010000187.1 GCA_902796025.1 uncultured Eubacteriales bacterium | reverse complement strand
AGCGCCGCGATCTCCAGATGGTATTTTTCGAGGGTCGCCTTCATCTGGTCGATCTTTTCGGGATGGGCGAGAAAATCCTTGGGGTCGCAGTGCGCCTTGCCCGGGAAGCCGCCGCAGCCGATCTCCACCGCCTGCACGCCGAGGCTGGACAGATACTCGCACGCCTTGTCGAAGGGCTGATCCTGCAAAAGAACCGCAAATACGCTGAGCTTCATGATAAATCCTCCTTGAAAATAATGCCGTAGGCGAGAAAACGCATTCGCCTGATTATTTATCCTATAGTATAGCACATTTCGCTTCATTTTGCGAGAGGCGATATGTTAAGGAATTTGTTTGAAGGGCCGGGGCGGCTGCCTGACGCTTTTTTGCCCCGGCGCTTGCAAAGCGGGGGAGGGATGGGGTATAATGAGGGTGCGAAGCAAAAATGATACTTTCAGGAGGAACGCCTATGTCCAGTTACGTAACCCGCAAAACGCCGGGCGACACGGCGTGGTTCACCGCCGCGCGCTTTGGCATGTTCATCCACTGGGGCCTGTACGCCATGGCCGCCCGCCACGAATGGATGAAGCACCGCGAGCGCACGCCCGAGGAGAAATACGACAAGTACTTCAAATACTTCGATCCCGACATGTACGACGCGCGCGAATGGGCAAAGCGCGCCAAGGCCGCGGGCATGAAGTACGCGGTTTTGACCACCAAGCACCATGAGGGCTTTTGCATGTTCGACAGCGCCTACACCGATTACAAGTGCACCAACACCCCCGCCGGGCGCGATCTGGTGCGCGAGTATGTTGAGGCGTTCAGGGCGGAGGGCCTGCGCGTGGGCTTTTACTATTCGCTGATCGACTGGCACCATCCCTCCTTCCCCATCGATCACCTGCACCCCCGCCGCGACGATCCGGACGCGAAGGAGCAAAACGAGGGCCGCGACATGCATGTGTACGCCGAGTACATGCGAAACCAGGTGCGCGAGCTTTTGACCAATTACGGAAAGATCGACGTTTTGTGGTTCGACTTCAGCTACAGAGACCCCGAGAAGGGCAGCAAGTACGACAACGGCTGGATGAAGGGCAAGGGCGCAAAGGAATGGGAGTCCGAGGAACTGATCAAGCTCGCCCGCCAGCTGCAGCCCGGCATCATCATCGACAACCGCACCGGCATCGAGCAGGATCTGTGGACGCCCGAGCAGTACCAGCCCCTGGAGTGGATCCGCCACAAGGAGACGGGTGAGCTGGTCACCTGGGAGGCGTGCCAGACCTTCTCCGGCTCCTGGGGCTATTACAGGGACGAGACCACCTGGAAGAGCCCGGAAATGCTGATCAGGATGCTGGTGAACACCGTGGCCCTTGGCGGCAACCTTTTGATGAACGTGGGCCCCACCTCCCGCGGGTACATGGATCAAAGGGCGGTGGACGCGCTTGGCGTATATGAGAAGTGGATGAAGTATAACGGCCGCTCCATCTACAATTGCACGATGGCGGAGCCGGAATTCAAGGCCCCCGCGGACTGCCGCCTGACCCAGTCCGTGGACGGAAAGCGCCTGTACGTGCACCTGTTTGCCTATCCCTTCGCCCATCTGCAGCTGCGCGGGCTTGCGGGCAAGGTGGATTACGCCCAGTTCCTGCACGACGGCAGCGAGCTGCTGTTCAACGAAGGCAAGGTGGAGCACTTCTCCGAGGGCGCGACGCAGGCGGAGGATCTGCTGGTGATCAACCTGCCCCCCGTAAAGCCCGACGTGACCGTGCCGGTCATCGAGCTGTTTCTTAAGTAAATGGACAGACAGAATATAGAGCGTTTGAACGAACTAAGCCGCCTCTCTCGCCAGCGCGCGCTGACGGAGGCGGAGGCCACGGAGCGCCATGAGCGCAGGCAAAAATACCTTGAGGCCTTTCGCAAAAGCATGAAGGCGCAGCTGGACAACACCGTGATCCGCTACGAGGACGGAACGGAAGAGCCGTTTAAGCGCAGCAGGGACAAAAAGTAAAAGAGCGGCAAAATACAGCGCGGCTCCATCGGTCTTTTGGACCGGTGGAGTCGTTTTTTTGAAAGCATTTGCTGCAGGTATTGGGAGGGAAGGGGCTCAGCGGATGTCCCTTACGCTGCTTCGGTAGATGACGCTGCCGTAGAGCTGGATGCGCTGCGGGGTGCGGGCGCGGCCCTCCAGCACGAGGTCGACGGCCTTTTCGGCGATGGCGTTTTTGGGCGTGCTGTAGGTGGTGAGGTTGAGACTTTGGATGTCGCTGGTCTGGATGTTGTCAAAGCCGACGACGGAAAAATCTCCGGGGCAGCTCAGCCCCCGCGCGGCCAGGGCGCGGATCAGGGTGTGGGCGGCGTTGTCGTGCCCGCAGACGAAGGCCGTGGGCATTTCGTCAAGCTCGTCCAGCGCCTGGGGGATGAGCACGGAGTCGTCGGTGTCTATGCTGCTGGAATGCAAAAGCAGATTGTCCTGCGGGCGCAGCCCGTGGCGGAACATCGCGCGCTTGTAGCCGATCCAGCGGTCCTCGAGGCTCGACGTGCGAAAGGCCATGCCGAAAAACTGGATGCTCTTGTGCCCCTTTTCGATCAGGTGGCTGGTGAGCAGGTAGGCACCGGAGGTATTTGCGGTCACCACGCTGCAGGCGGGCACGTCGTCGTAGTACTGATCCGCCATGACATAGGGAAGCCCCTGGGAGAGGATCATGCGGCAGTACTCGCGGGAGAGATTGCCCACGGTGATGATGCCGGTAAAGGGCACGGTGCTAAGCAGCTGGGGAACGCGCAGGGCGGCCTCGTCCGCCGGCTGAACGCTGCTGATGATGAGCTGACAGCCCCGCGAGGCGGCGTAGGCCTCCATCTGAAAGCAGACGTGGTGGTAGAAGGTGCTGCGGTACAGGGCGTTCTCGGCCCCGGTGAAGCGGTAGGGGATCAGCGCCAGGATGCAGCCCTGCGCTGGGCTTTGGGCCACATAATTCATTTCGCGCGCCTTTGCCATGATGCGCTCCCTCAGCGCTTCGCTTACGCCTTCCTTTCCCCTAAGAGCCAGGGAAACCGCGTTGCTGCTGACGCCCAGCTCCCGGGCGATGTCGGCCAATGTGACGGATTTCGTTCTCATGCAAGCTCCTTTGCGCCCCAAAGAATAATTAATTATAACAATTCCACATTGAAAAGTCAATCGATGCAAAAGCAAATTAAAGGAATTTAAAGTTGATTGACTCTGCGTCTATCTAAAATTTCAACTTTAATAAAAGCACAATTAAAGTATAGATTAGGATAATTGCCTGTGGAAATGGCGCAAATAGATAATTTATTATGAGGGAATGGCCAGATTCGGGCCCGATTTCAGGCCGAGACATTTATTTTCAAAAGGGCTTGACAAGCTTTTGAAATTTAATTATAATGTGCTTAAAGTTAAACAGGCTCTTTAATTCACGATTTGATCTGAGGTGAGAAAAGTGGAATTAAAGTTAACGCAAAAGCACAGGGCGATAAGGCAGGGCGCGGACGACTACGCGGTGGCCATCGTGAGCTATCTGGCGGCGGGGCTGTTTGCGATCATCTGTTTTCTGCCGTTTTTGCTGGTGATTTTGTATTCGTTTACGCCCTTTGATCTGTATCTCAAAAATCACTTCGACTTTTTCCCGGAAAAATATACGCTTGAGGCCTACCGGATGGTGCTGGATTACCCCTACATCTGGACGGGCTACAAAAACACGCTGATCATCGCAGCGGTCGGAACGCTGCTGAGCATGATGCTGCTGGTGCTGACGGCCTACCCCTTTACAAAAAAGGATCTGCGGGGCCGGAACATCCTGATGATGATGTGGATCGTTACGATGTTCTTTTCCGGCGGCATGATCCCGGATTATTTTCTGGTGCGAACGCTTGGGCTGCTCAATACCCGCTGGGCGCTGATCCTGCCGGGCCTGCTTGGCTGCTACAACATCATCCTGATGCGCAATTACATCGAGGGTCTGCCAAGCGCCCTGGAGGAGGCGGCGCTGATCGACGGCGCAAACGACCTGCAGGTGCTGGTCAGGATCGTTTTGCCCCTGTGCCTGCCGATCCTTGCGACGCTTGGGCTTTTTACCATCGTGGGCTACTGGAACAGCTACTTTGCCGCGATCATGTACATGACAAAGCGCGAGATGTGGCCGCTGCAGCTGGTGCTGCGCGAGATCATCTTCGAGGGCTCGGCTGCGGAAATGCAGGCCTCCGGCATAGTTGCGGACGACAACATCACCTCGCCCTTCCTGCTGCGCATGGCCTCGATCGTGGTGGCAACGGTGCCCATCATGCTGGTGTATCCCTTCCTTCAAAAATACTTTATGAGCGGCCTGGTGCTGGGCGGCGTAAAGGAATAGGAGGCGCGTTATGACAAATGCGGCTGTGGGCAAGCGCATGGTGAGCGCGGGCGCGTATTTCTGGAAGCGCCGCTGGCTGTATCTGATGTGCCTGCCGGGATTTGCGTTTTTGATCCTGTTCAAATACGTGCCGATGTACGGCGTGATCATGGCGTTTCAGGATTTCAGCTTTAAAAAGGGCATATTCGGCAGCACCTACGCCGGGCTCATCAACTTTCAGCAGCTGTTCACCTCGGGCAAATTCTACGAGGTGTTCACAAACTCGCTGATGCTGAGCATCGCGCGGCTGGTGTTTTCCTTCCCGATCCCGATAATACTTGCGCTTTTGATCAACGAGATCCATCTGAAATTTTATAAAAAGGCGGCGCAAACGCTGATGTACCTGCCGCACTTTCTGAGCTGGATCGTGCTTGGCGGCATCACTACGAACTTTCTTAGCATGACGGACGGCCTGATCAACGATGTTTTGTATTCGATCATCGGCCAGCGCGTCAACTTTCTTGGCAGCAACGAATGGTTCCGCTTCGTGATCATCGCAACGAATATCTGGAAGGAAGCGGGCTGGGGCACGATCATCTACCTTGCGGGCTTAAGCGCCATCAGTCCCGACCTCTATGAGGCCGCGACGGTGGACGGGGCCAGCCGCTGGCAGCGCATCGCGCACGTGACGCTGCCCGGCATAAGCAGCACCATTGTGATCATGCTGGTGCTTTCGATAGGCGGCCTGATGAACAACGGCTTTGAGCAGGTTTACCTGTTCCAAAACGATCTGAACATCGCGGTAAGCGACGTGTTTGAAACCTACACCTATAAAATCGGCATCGTGAGCGGCCGCTACAGCTATTCCACGGCGGTCGGCCTGTTCAAAAACGTGATCGCGACGATCCTGATCTTCTCGTCCAACACCATCGCAAAGAAGATGGGCGGCGCGACGCTTTACTAAAGTATGACGCCACCTGGCGTTATAAAAATAGAGGAGGAAGAGTATGAAAAAGTTCCTTTCCATGGTACTGTGCCTTGCGCTTATGATGAGCGTATTCGCCTTTGGAGCGCAGGCCGAAGAGCCCATCACCCTTACCATGCTGCAGCGGCTGCCCGCCAGCTACATCGTTGAGGGCAACCCCGTCATCGAAGCCTGGGGCGAAATGCTGGGCGTCAAGATCGAGATCGAAGCGCCGCCCATCTCCAGCTACAACGACCGCCGCAACATCATCCTGGCCAGCGACGATCTGCCTGACATCATCTATGTTGGCGACACCGGCTCCAGCTATGCCCAGTGGGCGGCCGACGGCCTGTTTGTGGATCTTACCGAGTATCTGAACGAAGAGGATATGCCTAACGCCTACCGCGTGCTGACGGACCTGGAGCTGAACAGCGTGAAGGTAGCGGCGCTGGACAACCACATCTTCTCTCTGCCCCGCGTGCAGACCAAGCCCATGGACACCATCCTCTACCGTCAGGACTGGCTGGACAAGCTGGGCCTTGAGGTGCCCACCACCCCCGAAGAGTTTGCCGCTGTTATGGAAGCCTTCACCACCCAGGATCCCGACGGCAACGGCGTGGACGATACCTACGGCTTTGCCATCAACCTGCCCATGGGCGCTGCGCACCGCGTAATGACCAGCGCCTTTGACATGAGGCCCAGCGAGGTCCCCGACGCCGAGGGCAACTATCAGGTGATGGAGGCCCAGGAGGGCTACATGGACTATCTGGATTGGCTGCGCGAGATGTACGAGGCGGGCAGCATCGATCCCGAGTTCTACCTGATCACCAACTACGAGGACCGCGACATGTTCCACGCCGGCAAGGTGGGCGCGATCTACGCAAACACCGTGGTCGAGCACTACATCACCGAGATGAGCGAGAACGCATGGGTGGACAAGAACTTTAAGCTCGCCGCCGGCGCGCCCCTGCACAAGGAAGGCGAAGAGGTCGCAAACGTCTACTACAATCCCCAGATCTGGGGCAACTACGCGATCAGCGCATCCACGGAGCACCTGGACGAGGCCATCGCCTTCCTGGATGCCTGCTACACCGACGCGGTGAACGAGCTGCTCATGTTTGGCGTTGAGGGCGTGACATACACCACCTTCTACCATGACGGACACTACTCCACCAAGACCGCCGAGCAGCTTGCCAACTGGCAGAAGTACTGCGCCACCTACGCGACCATCAACTACCAGTGCGAGGACAAGGGCCTTTTGATCGCAAACGGCAACACCGAGGAGGAGGTCGCCCTGTTCAACGAGGCCAACAACGCCATCGCCGAGGTGACCAACCGCGTGACCTTCGTTTCCGGCGGCAGCCTGCCCGGCGTAGCTGAGCAGAACACGAAGATCGTGGATGCGGGCATCAGCGATAAGTTTGGCGAACTGCGCACCAAGTACATCTGCGGCCAGATCGACCGCGACGAGATGGTGGAGTTTTTGCAAAACGAGTACGCGCCCGCGTACGCCGAGCTCGAAGCCATTTACGCGGCTTATGAAATGAACAAGTAATCCAATCAAACCGTACAGCAGGGGGAGTTGCTGCCAGGCGCGGCGGCTCCCCGCTTTGATAAGAGGGGAAACTATGCTTACACCTGTACTGAAATCGCTGCCCTGCGTGGAGCGCTATAGCGGAAATCCCGTGCTAAGCAAAGACGATGTGCCATACGACAGCGCGCTGGTCTTCAACGCGGGCGTGATCCACTGGAAGGGCAGCTACGCCGTGGCGTTCAGAAATGATTACGGCTGCACCCAGGCGGAGTGGGAGACCGGAAAGCGCTTTCGGGGCACGAACATCGGCCTTGCCTTGAGCGCGGACGGGATCCACTGGACGGTGGAGCCGGAGCCGATCATGGAGCTTCGGGACGAAGAGATCCAGCGCGCCTACGACCCGCGACTTACCGTGATCGAGGATGAAGTCTATATGACCTTTGCGGTGGATACGCGCCACGGGCTGCGCGGCGGGATCGCCCGCACGAAGGATCTTAAGCACTATGAGGTCCTCTCCATGAGCGTGCCGGACAACCGCAATATGGTGCTGTTCCCCGAGAAGGTGAACGGCATGTATTTGCGCCTTGAGCGGCCCATGCCGGTGTACAGCAGGGGGCGCGACCGCTTTGACATTTGGATCAGCGAAAGCCCCGACCTCGTCTACTGGGGGCGCCCGGAGCTCTTGGCCGCGGTGGAGGATTTTCCCTTTGCCAACGACAAGATCGGCCCCGGCGCGCCGCCCGTCAGGACGAAGGGCGGCTGGCTTGTGTTTACCCACGCCGTGGACCGGGACGACAGCCGCGGGAAAAACGGCTGGGAGGCAAAGTGGACAAAGCGCTACTGCGCGGGCGTGATGCTGCTGGACGGGGACGATCCAAGAAAGGTGCTTGGCATCTGCCGCGAGCCGCTGCTTGCGCCGGAAACGGTTTACGAGACGCAGGAAGGCTTCCGCACGAATGTGATCTTCCCGACGGCCGCCATCATGCAGGACGACGGGACGGTTCGGATCTATTACGGCGCGTCTGATACCGTGACGGCGCTTGCTACGGCAAAAGCCGACGACCTGATCGAAGCCTGCTTAAAGGGCGGACCGAGAGGCAAGTAGAGCGCGAACAAAGAATGCCCTAATAAAAACCGGCTGCTGCGCAGATCGCAGCAGTCGGTTGCCGTTTTGGGTTTTACTTTCCGAAGAACTGGGAGAAGAAGTCCTTGAGGGAGACCGTTTCGCCGGGCTGGGTGTTTTCCGGTTCGTCGGTGGCTTCGGGAGCCTCGGGGGCTTCCGGCTCGCCTGTGGGCTCGGGCTCAGCGGGCTGCTCGGGGAGCTCGGGCGCTTCCGGCTGGGCGGGCGGCTCCTGCCAGCTTACGGGATAGTGATTGTCCTGGGCCCAGGCGCTTGCGTAGCTTTCCGAAGGGGCAAGGACGGTGAGCGCTTCACCGCAGCCCACGAAGGCGCTTTCCTCGATGTGCTTTGCGCTTTCGGGCAGCCAGATCTGCTCCAGATGCTCGCACAGGGCAAAGGCGTATTCGTCGATGGTCTCGATGCCCTCGGAAATGACCACCTGCTTAAGCTGCGGCGCAAGGGACAGCGCGCCGTTTCCGATGGAGGATACGGGCATGCCGTCAAGCTGAGCGGGCACGAAAACGATGCTGCCGCTGCCAAGCCAGCGGTCGAGGTTCAAACTGCCGTCGGCCTTGATGGTGTAGCGGAAGTCGCCGCAAAGGCCGGTTTGCGGCTCGCTTTCCACGTCGCTTATCTCATAGTAGCTGACGGGGAGGTTTTTGTCCTTGGCGTAGAGGTCGGCGGCGCTGTCCTTTACGACGAGGAGGGTGAGCTTTTCGGATTTATAGAAGCTGTAGGAGGCGATGTCCGTCAGGGTGGTGGGAAGCTTTACGCTTTCCAAAAGCTCGTCGTAGCCAAAGGCGTAATTGCCGATGGAGAGCACGCCCTCAGGCAGGACGACGCTTTGCAGCTGGTCGCAGTCGTAGAAGGCGTAGGTGCCGATGGCGGTGACGCTGGAGGGGATCTCGATTTGGCGAAGGGCGGGGCAGCTGCCAAAGGCGTAGGCGCCGATGTAGTTCAGCGCCCTGGGCAGAGAGACGCTGGTCAGGCTTCTGCAGTAATTGAACGCGCCGTCGCTAAGCGCAGTGACGCCGTCCGGGATATCGATGGAGGCGAGGTTTCGCACGCTGTAGAAGGCGTAGTCGCTGATCTTTACCAGGCTCTGGGGCAGGGCGACGCGCTTTAGATACTGGTTTTGGCTGAAGGCGTAGGAGCCGATCTCGGCGATGCCCTCGGGCACGGTGAAGCTTTCGTCGGTGAGCCATACGGGGTAGCTTACGAGCCTGCGGGTGCCGCGCTCGTAGAGGATCTCGCCCTTGATGACCAGGGTGGGATGGGTTTCGGACAGGGTGATGAAGACGAGATTCTGGCAGTTTACGAAGGGGTTGCCGCTGAGCTGGGTGGCGCTGTCGGGAATGGTGATGCGCTGCAGCTGCGAGCAGCTTTCAAAGGCGCGGTTCCCGATGGCGGTGAGCCCCTCGGGGAGGTTGATCTGATTCAGTTTAGAGCAGCTGGCAAAGCAGCTGTCGCCAAGGGTCTTTACGCTATTTGGCAGGGTGATGGTGCTAAGCGCGGAGCAGCCGCTGAACGCCTTTTCGCCGATGTCGGTAAGGGTATCGGGCAGGCCGATCCTTGTAAGCGCGCCGCAGCTTGCAAAGCTGCTTTTGCCAAGGCTCACAAGGCCCCTGGGCAGGGTGATCTCCGTAAGCGCGCGGCAGTAGTAGAAGGCTTCCTCTCCGATCTGCTCGACCTCGAGCGGGAGGGTGAGCTCCTCAAGGCTTCTGCAGGAGGAGCAAAGGCCATTGGGAATAGAGAGCATGTCCTCCGGCAGGCGCAAGCTGCGAAGCGCCGAGCAGGAGCCAAAGGCGTAGACGCCAAGCTCGTTTACGCTGTTTGGCACGTTTAAGGACACCAGGCTCTCGCAGCCGTAAAACGCCCTGTCCCCGATGCTTTGCAGGGTGGAGGGGAAGGCGAGGGTGGTCAGCTTTTTGCAGTAGCCAAAGGCGTTGGCGCCAAGCGCCTCCAGGCCCTCGTTCAGCTTCAAAAAGGGCAGGTTGGAGCAGTTGTAAAACGCGTTTGCGTCGATGAATTTGAGGCTGGAGGGGAGGGTCACGTCGATCAGCGACGCGCAGTTGTAAAAGCAGTAGGCGGGGATCGTTTCGACGCCCTCGGGGATGGCAATCACCTGCAGGCTGTTGCAGCCGTAGAAGCTGTCCTTGCCGAGGCTTTTGAGCGCCTCGGGAAGCTGAACGGCAAGCAGGTTGTCGCAGTCGTAAAAGGCATATTCGCCGATGCTTTCGAGGGTCTGGGGCAGGGTGACGTTGGTCAGGCTTATGCAGCTGTAGAACGCGCGCTCGCCCAGCGTTTTTACGCCCTCGGGCAGGGTGACGCTGATGAGGTTGCCGTTTCCGCTGAAGGCGCGCTTGCCGACGGAAACCACGTTGAGGTTTGCAAGGGTCTGGGGCACGCTTACGCTTTCGGCGCTGCCCTTGTAGGAGACGATCTCGACTGTGCTGTCGCCGAGGTACGTGTATTCCCATTCGCCCTCGGTGAAGGTGTTCGCACCCAGCGCTGTAAGGCAGCAAAGGCCGGCGGCCATTGCCAGCGCAAGGCAAATCAAAAGCTTTTTCATGCGCTTCTCCTTTTTATCGCGTCATCCCTCGGGATGCCGTATTCTGAGAAAATCTCCCGCGTCCACGCTCGAAGGCGCGGGCAGGGTAAACAGGGTCTCGGGCACGCGGGCTTCGTCAAGGCTCTGGCCGCTTTCGTCCTGCATCTCGCGCGCGGTAAAGCAAAGGCCTGCCTGACCCGGCGTGAGCGCCTCCACCTGGCAGCCGGAGACGAGCTTGTTTTTGACCTGTACGGTGATGCGCTCGCCGTTTCGTTTAAGCACGGGGCCGACATAGTCGCAGTCCTTAAAGTAGCCCGCGGGGGCATGGATGGAATCCTTGATCTCGCCCTTGTAAAAGCCGGTGGAATAGGGGCGGTGGGAGATTGCGTTCAATTCCCTCATGGAGGCGTCAAAGCTGCCGCCGTCCAGGTACATGCGGTAGGCGTTGACCGCCCCTGCCACGTAGTAGGGGGTCTTCATGCGGCCCTCGATTTTTAAGGAGGTGACGCCTGAGGAGATGAGCTCGTCCAATACCGGCAGGGCGCACAGGTCGTAGGAGGAGAGGATGGTGTCGCCGTCCGGATCCTCCTCGATGGGGAAGTATTCGCCGGGGCGCTTTTCCTCCGTCAGGGCAAATTTCCAGCGGCAGCTCTGGGCACAGCCGCCCCGGTTGGCGCTGCGGCCGGTGAGATAGGCGCTGATCATGCAGCGGCCGGAGTAGGCCATGCACATCGCGCCGTGCACGAAGGCCTCGATCTCAAGCTGCGGGGGCGTGTTGTCCCGAAGGCGGCGGATCTGATCGAGGCTCAGTTCCCTCGCCAGCACCACGCGCTTTGCGCCATGCGCATAGTACGCCCGGGCGCTTTCGTGGTTGGTGCAGTTGGCCTGGGTGCTGACGTGCACCTCCATCTCGGGGCAGGCGCGCTTTATGGCGATGATGGAGCCAAGGTCGCTTACGATCATGGCGTCCACGGACGCGGCGTGAAGCTGCCTTGCGTATTCCTCCATGCGCGACAGCTCCTCCGGGAAGGTGAAGGCGTTTGCCGCCACGTACAGGCGCGCGCCATTTTGGTGGCAAAGAGACGCGGCGCACTTGAGGTCTTCCAGGGAGAAGGCCGTCTGCCCCGCGCGCAGCTGCAAAAACGGGCCGCCCGCGTACACGGCGTTTGCCTTAAAGCGCAGCGCGGCCCGCAGGCTTTCCATGCTGCCCGCGGGCGCGAGTAATTCGATGTTTGCGTGTTTCATAGTCCTGTTCCAAATATCAGGTGTTATCGCCGCCCCGCGCCGCCGCCGGAAAAGCTGCCGCCGCCGCTTTTGCCGCCGCCGAAGCCGGAGGAGCGCCCGCTGCTGTGGCTGCCGGAGGAACGGCTGCTGTCCGAGTGAAATACCGCGTCCAGCAGGATCTCAAACACGATCCGCAGCCCGTAGCGGAAGAGAAAATAGAAGAAGTATTCAAAAAATTCCTCAAAGGCGCGGGAGTAGGTGTAGTTGCGTTTGGAGGATCTGAACAGCTTCATGAGCCCTGCGATGCCAAGGGGCAAAAGCATGCCCGCAAAAACGATAAGCGCCCCGCCGAGACTGGCCGCGCCGGTCAGGAGGGGAATCAAGACAAGCAAAACAAGGTAAAACACGAGCCAGCCGGAGAGGCCGCCCTTTTCCTTTTTCTGCTTGCGCGGGGCGTGAGACGAAGCTTCCTCCACGATGATCTCAGGCTCCGGCAGCGCCTCGGCGGTTTCGGCCCCGGCAGTTGGAGCGTCAGAGGGCTTAAGGGCCGTTTCTTCGGCGCGTTCTTCATCGGTTTTCACGCGCACGCCGACGGGCGTGCCCTCTGTGGCGCCGGGCTGCTCGTGAAGGGCGTCGGTGGACGCGTCGGGTCTGATGCTGTTATCGTTATCCATGGTCGTATCCTGTCAAAATGTTTATCTTCTGCCGGCACCGCCGCCGGAGAAGGAGCCCCCGCCGCCGCTTCCGCCGCCAAAGCCGCCGGAAGACGAGGAGCCGGAGGAACCAGAGGAGCCTGAGCCTGTTCGATCGGACGAACCGCCGTCGCTGTCGATGGGGTCGTCATCCGGCAGCGGGAGCGTGCCGCCGCGCGTTTTGTGCCAGATGGACAGCGTGGTAAGTCCGCCCAGCAACAGGCCGGCAAGCAGCACGGCGGCGAGGTCCAGCCGGACTTTGTAGACCCAAAACGGAGCCGCCGCCACGGCGCAGCCGAGGAGAAAGCAGAACAGAAAGACCTTGAGAAAATGAACGGTCTTTTTGGACCCGGCTGAAGCGCCAGGGGCGCCGGAAGATCTGGGGTTTGTATTGTCCGCTTCGTGCATCGCGCGTTTTCCTCTTTTGGCGCTTCAGGCGAAATCACCTTCTGCCCGCACCGCCGCCGGAGAAGGAGCCGCCGCCGCTTCTGCCGCCGCCAAAGCCGCCGGAGCGGGATGAGCTGGAGGAACGGGATGAGCTGGAGGAGGAGCGGGAGGAGCTGCTGGAGCCAAAACCGGAGGATCTGGATGAGCTGCCAAAGCCGCCAAAGGAGCGGAAGCCGCCAGACGCAGCGCGCGGGGGACGCGGGGGGCGCGGCGCGCGGGGCCGCGGCGCGCTGGGCGCGAAAAAGCCGAACCTGCGCGGTCTGGGCGCGACCACCACGGTGGGGCCGGGGCGGTAAGCGCGCCTGCGGGAGCGGCTGCTGAGGGCGACGATCAGAACCACGACGATGACGACGATGATCAGCAGTGTGAACGCCCCTCCGAAACCGCCGCCGCTACGGACGTTCCCTTCGGGGACTTCGTAGCCGCCGTAGCTGCTTTGCGCGCCCGCAAGCTTTCCGCTTCTGACCAGCGCGTCCGCGTTCAGATAAGCAAGATTTACGCCGTAGTAGCCGACCACGGTTTTGAACAACTGTTCAAAGACCTTTTCGACGCCGGCGGAGTATTGCCTTTTAGCAAAATCCGGCTCCAAGTACTCATAGAGCATGTCGCCGATATCACCTGCGCTGATGATGGCGTTGGTGCCGTCGCCCTGGGCAAGGAAGTAGTCGTCGTCTTCGATCGCAAGCAAAAGCAAAAAGCCGTTGTCCTTCTTTTTGTCGCCGATGGCCCACTTGCTGGCCAGACGGTAGGCGTACTGCTGGCGGGAGAGGCTGCCGGTCGAATCGACCGCGGCCACCACGATCTGCGAGCCGGTGGCCTTTTGCAATTCCACGTTGTTAAAGTAGATCACGGCCTCCGTCTCGTAGTCCAGTACGTTTGCGGCGTCGTAGTAGTAAAAATCGTCGCTGGGGCTGGGCAGAGAGCTTGCCAGGGCGCTGAAGGCAAACAGAAGCGCAAACATAAACGCCAGGGTGCGGCTGAGTAGCTTTTTCATTGAATCACCTCAAAAAACAAAATGCCAAAGACGAGCTGCAAAAGAGTAAGAAGCGGAAGGCGGGCAAAAAAGCCCGTAAGATCGCTGCCCGCCTGGGCCGGAGCCGCGGCGTTTTCGCCTGCATGGGGATCGGGCTCTGGCAGGGAGCTTATCTCGATCTCGTCCGGGCCGGTATAGCCAAGCTCCGCTCCGGAGTAGGCGCACACGGTTTTGAACAGCTGCTCAAACAGCTTTTGCACGCCTGCGCTGTAGTTTTTTGCGGCAAAATCCGGCTCCAGGTACGTATAGAGCAGTTCGCTTAGAAGCTCCTCGCTGGTGATGACGTCCGCGCCGGAGCCCATGGCGAGGTAGTAGTCGTCGTCCCCGATGGCCAAGAGAAGAAGATAGCCGTTGTTTTTGTCCTTGTCGCCTATGCCCCAGCGGTTGAACAGCTGGCCCGCGTATTCCCGGCAGGAAAGCGCGCCCGTGGTATCCACCGCGGCCACAACGATTTGCGCGCCGGTAAGCTTTTGCAGCTCCACATTGTTAAAGTAGATCACGGCCTCCGTCTCGTAGTCCAGCACGTTTGCCGCGTCGTAATAGTAAAAATCCGTGCTGGGCGCAGGCAGCGCCTCGGAAAACCCTGCGGCGCAAAGGATCAGCGCCAGCGCGATCGTGACGAAACACAGCGCAAGTCTTTTCACCCCAATAACCCTCCGGGAAAAGCTCAGGAAAAAATCTTAAATAGGAGACCCCCAAAAACCATCTAAGCTAATAGCTGATAGCTAACAGCTAATAGCTATAAAAGCCCGGGGAGCCTCGCAGACGTCTGTTATCGCTCCGGCAGATAATCTATGCCAAACAGCCCGCCGATCAGGCTTGCGGGAAAGCCGCCGCGCGCCTTGTTGTATTTTTCGGCCCGGCTCCAATATTCGTTGTTGTTGATCTGGATGCGGTCGCTGTCCAGATTGTCCTTGTCCTTGTAGACCTTGTCGCCTTTGCTCAGGGTCGCGCCTCCGGCCTCGTACTGGGCCTTGTAGGCGTTGAAGACCCGGATGGAGTACTGGTACATCTGCTCGTACAGCTCCATGCGCTGGGTGGGGTCCTTTGCGGCGCGAAGCTTCTGGATGGTCTCGGAAAGCACTTTGCTGTCTTCCGTCGCGCCGTAGGTCGCTTCCGCCGCGGCCTGCAGGTCCTCCGCGGAGGCGATGGAGGAGTTGATGAACGCGTCCACGCTGGAAACGTATTCGCTGGTGGTGCCGTTTTTGAACACGCGCTCCACCCTGTTGTGATAGGCGTTGAGCTTCAGCGGCGCGATCAGCAGCAGGCTGATCGCGATGGCGATCGCCAGCATGCGGACCGCAAGCTTGCGGTTTTCCTGTACGGGGGTTTTCCCCTTTTGCTCCTGGGACGCGCCTTGCGCCTGCTGCGCCGCGCTGCCTGCGGAGACCGGTTGTGCCTGTGCTGCCTGACTCATTAGTGTCACCGTCCTTTAGTGTGCCTGCCGGGAAAGGGCTGCCGCGCGTTTTTGCAAGCGGCAGAGGCCCTGCCCGGCCTGCGGGAAGGGCTTAGCGCGCCCTCCCGCAGGGTTTTGGAAAGAATATCGATCAGTTGTTTTTGAACTCCAGCATCTTCTTTTTGAGCTCGTCCTCGATGGAGCGCAGCTGCTCCTCGGCGGCGCGGCGCTTGTCGCGGCCCTCGGTCTGGATGCGCATGACCTCGTCCATCGTGTCGATCAGCTGCTGGTTGGTGTAGGTCAGGGTCTCGATGTCGATGATGCCCCGCTCCGCAGCCTTGGCGGTCTCGGTGGTGGCCATGTGGAGCTGCTCGGCGTTTTTGCGCAGCAACTCGTTGGTCAGGTCGGTCACGGCCTGCTGCGCCTGCATGGCCTGCTGGCTGTGCTCAAGGCCCAGCGCCATGACCATCTGGCTCTTCCATACGGGGATGGTGTTTGCGATGGTGGACTGGATCTTTTCCACCATCACGGTGTCGGAGGACTGGATCAGGCGGATCTGGGGCGCCATTTGCACGGCGATGGTGCGGGTGAGCTCCAGGTCGTAGATCTTCTTTTCGAAGCGCTCAGCCTTGTCGTTTAAGTCCTTGGCGGCCTGGGCGTCCTCGGGAAGGCCGGTGCGCTCGGCAAGGGCCACTGCCTCGGCCACGGGGCCGTTTCTGAACTCCTCGAGCTTTTTCTTGCCAAGGGCGATGTAGACGGTGAGGGTCTTTAAGTAGACCAGGTTTTCGTTGTACAGCTCCTCGAGCAGCACGATGTCCTTGAGCAGCTGGATCTTGTGGCTGTTTAAGGCGTTTACGATGGCGTCCACGCTGGTGGTGGCGTCCTCATAGCGGGTCTTGAGCAGCTCGATGCGGCTTGCGCTCTTTTTGAGGAAGCCAAAAAGGCCCTTTTTCTTTTCGTCCTCGGTGGTAAAGCCCTTGAGCTCCACTACCAGGCGGCCGATCATGTCGCCGACCTCACCCAGATCCTTGGTTTTGACGTTGGCAAGGGCGGTATCGGAGAAGTGGCTAAGATCGCTTTGGATCTCAGCGCCGAAGCCAAACACGTCTGCGGTCTCGCGGATGTCCACTTTTTCCACGTCGCGGACGGCTTCGTAAATCTTTTTGCGCTCCTTTTCGACCTGCTCGGGATCCTGGCGGTCGTCGATCTCCACGGAAATGGACTTGAGCGCCTCTTCAAATTCGGGTATGATCGCGGTGGCGGTCGCCGCGGCGGCGGGGGCTTCGGGGGTGACGGGCGTCATGTTTTCGGTCATGGTGCATCTCTCCTTTTCAGT
>CADBNW010000186.1 GCA_902796025.1 uncultured Eubacteriales bacterium | reverse complement strand
TTTTGGCGTACACCGGCCAGCGGCGGTCGTTCAGATCGATGGCGGGCGGATCCTTCAAAAGATCCATGTGCGCCTCCCACAGGCTGTGGATGGTGCCGACGTCCTTCCAGTAGCCCTCGAAGGCGTAGGCGAAGAGGCGCTTGCCGTCCGACAGCATTTTGGGGATGATGTTTTTGCCGAAATCGTTTTTGCTGGCGGGATCGGCGTTGTCCTCGGTCAGGTACTTCTTCAGCTGATCGTAGGTGAAGATGTACACGCCCATGGACGCAAGATTGCTCTTGGGCTTTTTGGGCTTTTCCTCAAACTCGTTGATGCGGCCGTCCGCGTCCGTATTCATGATGCCAAAGCTTGACGCTTCCTCCCAGGGCACGGGGCGCACGGCGATGGTGATGTCCGCCTTCTTTTCGATATGGGCGTCCAGCATGGCGGCATAGTCCATTTTATAAATGTGATCGCCGGAGAGGATCAGCACGTATTCCGGCTGATACTGCTGTATAAATTCCAGGTTCTGATAGATGGCGTTTGCCGTACCGGAATACCAGCGTCCCTCGCTGCCCTGCACGTAAGGGGGCAGCACGTACACGCCGCCGCCGTTCAGGTCCAGATCCCAGCTTGCGCCGGAGCCGATGTAGCTGTTGAGCTCCAGGGGCTGATACTGGGTCAGCACGCCCACCGTATCGATGCCGGAGTTAGAGCAGTTGCTCAGCGGAAAATCGATGATCCTGTACCGTCCGCCAAAGGGAACGGCCGGCTTTGCCATAACGCGGGTAAGCAGTCCCAGGCGCGAGCCCTGACCGCCCGCAAGCAGCATGGCAATGATCTGCTTGTTTCTCATAATAAAACCAAGCCTCCTTGAAGCATAAATGACCATATTCATTATACAACAAAAGCGCGCGGTTTTCTACAGGTAATTCACTATTTTTTTAAAAAATATTAAAACACTTCGTACACGCAAAGGCGCTTCCACAAAAAAGCGCTCCCCGGAGCGTCCGGGGAGCGGGATCGAGCCGTTTGTGCGAGCTTATTTTCCGTTGAAGGTGTCGCACAGGGCCTGCCAGGATTCCATAGCGGCCTCGATGGACTCAGCGGGCTCCTGCCAGCTGATGTTCCACAGCAGGGGTCTGCCGAGGATATCGTTGATGGAGCCGAGGTACAGCGCAGCGTTGAACATGGTGTGATCGCCCTCGCGCAGCATCGCGTAGGTCTCGTCTACAGCGCGGTCGTCGGTGTAGTTGTACTTGTTGCCGATCCAGGCATCCTCGTCGTCATAGCCGGGGGTGGCGTTGGACCACATGTCATAGATGAACTGGAGCTTCGCGGTGGTATCTTCATCGTACACAGCGGGCACAACGGTGATGTTGGCGCTGGCCAGATGGATGTACTTGTCGCCGCGGGGGCCGATGGGGTACGCTACGCAGCCCCACTCGAAGTCGGTGCCGGAGAACTCAGCGTTGTCGTTGAAGCCGCCGTAGGTCTGATGGGCGCAGAAGCCCTGGAAGCCCTGACGGAACGCCTCGATGAAGTAATCCCAGTTGGCTCCTTCGGGAGCAGCATAGCCGTAGGTCGCCCAGATGCGCTTGGACCAGTTGAGGGCCTCCATCGCGGCGTCGCTGTTGACGGTCACTTCCAGTTCGCCAGCGTCGTTGAAGGCGAAGAAGCTGCCGCCGTTGGTGAACACACTCATTACGTAGAAGTCAGAGTTGTTGCCGGTCATGCCGTAGACGTCTACGATACCGTCGTTGTCAACGTCCTCCTGGATCTTCTTGAGCATTTCCTCAAAAGCGTCCCAGGTCCATTTGCCTTCGGCCTGCAGATCGTAGATCTCGTCGGCCTCGATGCCCGCGTGGGACAGGATGGTCTTGTTGAAGTACAGGCACTGACGGGGCTCAGCCGCGCCGGCGAATACGCCGTACACCTTGTCGCCCTTGGTCATGAATTCGGTCACGCCGCTGTTCCACTTCTCATCGGTCAGGTCGACGTAGGGATTGTGGGCCCAGTCCGCAAAGAGGTTGTTGGCCATGGGGGTACCAACGAAGTCCACGGGCAGGATGTACAGGCACAGGGTCCCGTCGGGAGCGGTGACGAAGTTGGTCAGCTCCTGAACGTTGGACTCCCAGCCGCCCTTCTGGATCTGCACGATCTTGCAGTTGTAGGTGGCCTCGAGCCAGTCGCGGTAGTCGTACTGCGCCTGCTGCTCGTCGGTGGGATCGGCAACGCGGTCAGCGTTTGCGGTCCAGTAGTCGTAGATGTAGATGGTTTCGCCGCCGAAATCGATGCCTTCAACGACCTCGGGGTAGCCTTCGGGAGCCTCGGCCACGGCAAAGCAGCTGATCGCCAGCACCGCCAGGGTCAGAAGCAGGCTAAAGAACTTCTTCATGGGATATCCTCCTGTGATTTTATTGCCAAACGCTTTCGCGTCGGTTTCAAAACAAGCACCGTGAAACGGCATATTTATTATAACCCAAAAAACAGGGTTTTACAATATCCAGTTTGCCATATTTTATTGTTTCAGTGTGCGAATTTGCGTTAATTATGTGTTACGAAATCGATTTCGTATGTATTTTTCGTTAAATTGTTTAGTAGAAACAGGTCAAAAGGCCCTTTCCCTTTCCCCCGTCCGCGCCCCTTGATTTTTAACACAATATATAGGATAATAGGTAAGGTGGAAACAACATCAATTCACAAAAGAAGGAGTGCGTTTTATGGCTATCGTAACATCCAAAGAAATGTTCGCCAAGGCGTACAACGGCGGCTACGCGATCGGCGCGTTCAACGTAAACAACATGGAGATCATCCAGGGCATCACCGAGGCGGCCATCGAGGAGAAGGCCCCCCTGATCCTGCAGGTGTCCTCCGGCGCGCGCAAGTACGCCAAGCACGTATATCTGATGAAGCTGATCGAAGCGGCCATCGAGGACGCGGAGCAGACCGCGGGCTTCGACCTGCCCATCGTCGTTCACCTGGATCACGGCGACAGCTTCGAGCTGTGCAAAAGCTGCATCGACGGCGGCTTTAGCTCCGTCATGATCGATAAAAGCGGTCTTCCCATCGAGGAAAACATCAAAATCACCAAGCAGGTCGTCGAGTACGCCCACGATCACGGCGTAGTGGTCGAGGCCGAGCTGGGCACCCTGGCCGGCGTCGAGGACGAAGTAAAGGTCAAGGCTGAGGACAGCAGCTACACCCGTCCCGAGGACGTGCAGCATTTCGTCGAAGCGACCGGCTGCGACTCTCTTGCCATCGCCATCGGCACCAGCCACGGCGCTTACAAGTTCACCGCCGCCCAGTGCACCCGCAACGAAAAGGGCATCCTGGTGCCCCCGCCGCTGCGCTTTGACATTCTGGACGAGGTCTCCAAGCGTCTGCCCGGCTTCCCGATCGTTCTGCACGGCTCCAGCAGCGTACCGCAGGAGTATGTAAAGATGATCAACGACAACGGCGGCAAAATGCCCGACGCCGTCGGCATCCCCGAGGAGCAGCTGCGTCAGGCCGCCCGCGGCGCTGTGTGCAAGATCAACATCGACAGCGACCTGCGCCTGGCCATGACCGGCACCATTCGCCAGTACTTCAACGAGCATCCGGATCACTTCGATCCCCGTCAGTACCTGAAGCCCGCCCGCGCCAACATCAAGGAGCTTGTAAAGCACAAGCTGGTGGACGTGCTGGGCTGCGCCGGCAAAGCGCAGTAATCTGGGCCCTTCAGTCGCAAAGACTGAGCCTCAAAACGTCGCTGCCGCAGAAGAAGATCTGCGGCAGCGATTTTTTATCACTCGGGAGCGCCCGTCTCGATTTCGACGATCTCGTGGTAATCCACGCGGTCTATCGTAAAGCGAAGCGTATCCCCCTCCCACTTGAAGTCGACGGCTTTCCCGCACGGCCTCTGCGTGACGGCCCTGGGCTTTGCTTTAAGCCGCAGCGCAAGGCGCACGTCCCTGCAGGGCCAAATGTTGGAAAAGCTCGGCGTTCTGGTATCGTGATGCGGCCCGTTCATGTTGGTAAGCTGCAGTAAAAGCGCGTTGTCCCTGTGCAAAAGCGTAAGCTCCACCGTGCCCTCGGCGCTTTCGATGCGAGCGAGGGGCTGATACAGGCGCGCCATCACGCGCTCAAGCAGCTTTGGATGGGCGCTTTGCCGCGCCTCCTGATACGCAAGCCCGATATCCGCGCCGACGCAGGAAAGCATGCCCTTTCCATACTTAAGGCACAATGCAAAGGGCTGACCCGCCTCGCGCTCCTCGCAATAACTTCGCGCAAGGATCTCGGCCCCCTGCGCCTCCACCGCGCAGCTTGCGCCGTAGACGCTTGCAAATCCTTCTCCGTCCAGGCTGAACACCCGCCTCTCCTGCGTGGGCTTTTCTATCGTTAGGGGCGCGCCCGCCCGGATCATGCACGCTATGGCGTTAGGCCCGATCAAGAGCAGGCTTCCCCCCTCCCGGGCATAGCGCAAAAGTTGCTTTGCCGTATCAGCTTCAAGCTCCCTGTACAGCTCCGGCACCACGATCAGCGGATAGCCCTTTTCAAAACTATGCTCGCTTACCACGGAAACGCTGTGCCCCATGTCGCACAACAGCGCCACAAGGCCCATGATGCGTTCGCCGCCGTCCCTGCCAAAAAGCCCCTTGCACTCCAGATACCTGTCGTGCGCGCTCATGAATACGGCGACCTGGGGCACGGCCTCGCAGCCATAACACCAGGGCACCCGCGCGCGGACAAAATCGAACACCTGCTCCATGGGGCGGATCTGCTCCATGCGGGGAGAGCCGTCCTTGCGCTGGGTGATGTAGTTTTGAAAGCCTCCCCCAAGGGACAAAACGCTTGCGGCCTCCTGCATGATCTGCTGGGGCGACTTCACATACACGCCCGCGGCGTAGCCCTCGCGGTTCACGCGAAAGTTCCAGCTCATCAGATCCCAGCCTTTTCCCTGTCCCGCAAGCGCCCGGCCCGCCACCCTGGCAGAGCACACGCTGTTCCAGGGGTTGAAGTCGCCGGATAAGTAATCGACGTCCACGCGGACCTGTTCCGGCATATAATCCGAATACAGCCAGTTGGACGTGATCATGAAGTCCGGATAGACCGCGTGCACTTTGTCGGTGTAGTACTGAACGTAGTCCATGAACAGCTTTCGGCAGTAGGCGCGAAAGGCCTGCATTTCGGCGCTGTCCAGGTCTCCCTCGTGTCCCCTGAGGATAAGGCCCGTCTCATTTTCAAACGCCGAAACGGTTTCGGGATCGTAGTCCACCTCCGTGGCCCAGCATTCGCCATCCACCCATACGCCGTCCACGCCGTACATGCCCGCAAGCTCCAGAAGCTGAGGGATCAAAAGCATATCGGCGTAGCGGTGGCCAAAGGTCCTGGTGACGTTAGGCGAGCGCGTGCCGTCCAGGCGCAGCACGGCGCACTCCGGGTGCTTCTGACAAAAGCGCTCGTCCATCACGCCGGAGTAGTGCATAAACAGCTTTACGCCCTCCTCCTTTGTCACCCTCCGCCACAGCGAAAGGGTATCCTTGCAGATCACAGGCATGGCGTTTCCAAGGCGCGTGGGATAGGACGCATAGCCCGGATGTCCCTTGCAGTCGATCTGGATGAACTCCGGCTTTACCCGGCGGCAGATCTCGCGTATGTCGTCTTCGCTCAGCGTCTCGCCGATCGCGGGCATGCCCTCAAAGGGCTTTGCGTGAAAGTCGAAGTGAAGGCCGTATCTTCTTTGAAACATGGTATCCTCCAAACGGGGCGCGCGGCAAAGGCAATAGCGCGCCCCTCATATTTTCAATCCTTTAGCGCGGTATAGGCAAAGCTTACGATCTCGAGCCGCGTTTCCTCCAAAGGCTCCTCGCTGCCCGGAAGGTCGTTTGCCCCGGAGCCGTACTTGCCGTTTGCATAGACGCCGCTATAGGGGATGCGCCTCAGGGACTTTGTTGCTACGCTGAACAGCTCGATGCTTTCGCATGCAGTGTTCATGGCAAATTCTCCGCGCCGACCCGCCGCCTCAAGGGCAAAGCGCCCTTTTTCGCAGTCAAAGCGGATAAAAAGCTCCAGTTTGCCGTCTTCGGGCAGCTCCATCCATTTTTCGTCCCGACCGCCGGAGCGCACGCGAAGCTCCCCTTTGCCATTCAGATAGATCTCGATCACCTGCCCCTGCGCCTCGTCCTGCATGCACAGACAGGCCTCCGCGCCAGATGGAAGCGCAAGCGCCTTAAGCCTTATTCGCGCCTCTCCCCGCGCGGCGGGATACAGGCAGCGCTCCACCAGCGCCCGGTCGTAAGGGTCAAAATCCCGAAGGCACAGCGCCCCGCCCTGCATCCGGACCGGCGCCCACAGCGGGGAGTACACGTTCCAGCTTTGCGGCAGGCTTTCGCCGTCAAAGCGCTCGTCGATCTGCGCTTCGGCCCGCTTGTCCCCCTGCGGCGGCAGATGGCTGATCCAGATGTCCTCTTTATTGTTGCTGTACACAATGTGGATGCGCCCGTCCGGTGCCTGGGGGTTGCGCTCGCAAATGCCCCGCAAATACTGCGGCCCAAGATTTTTGTCAAGGCCGCCATAGCGCTGGGGAGACATATACCCGGTAACAGCGCGCATATCGCCAAATTCGTAGCCGTCCTCCCCCGTGACGATAGCGATGGGCCAGCGGTGCTGCCCGTCCGGGGTGGGATTGTACAGCAGTGAAAACAGACCATCGTCTGTTTTTTGCCCCCACACCTTGCCGCTCGAGGTTTTCAGGCTGGGATTGGGCACGATGTCGCCCCACGTTTTTCCGCCGTCCTCCGAGCGCATGGACAGGCCCTGCTTGAATACCGTAAGCATCGAGCCGTCCCGGGCCGTGTAAAAGCTGGCCGCCTGCCTCAAAGGCTTTGGAAACAGCGCTTTGTCGTTTCGCTGCTCCTCGTACATTTGATTGAGCACCGGCCTGTCATTCAAAAGCTGGTGGCAGGCCTCGATCAGCTCCCCGTCTGTGCTGTCCTCAAAATAGGGATAGGCGTCCGCGTTTTCCCTCGTGTAACCCGCGACCTCGTTGTACATCAAAAAGAAGATGTCGCCCAGGCTGCCGTCCGGAAAGATCCTGCGCACGGCGCGGCCCACGCCCCAGCCGTCGCAGGGCGCGCTTTTGTGCCTGTCGTGCACGATGCCGTAAAAGGACAAAAGCAGCATGCAGTCGTTTGCGCCGCAGCAAAAGCCCATGCGCTGGTGCGGCACCGTTAAGATGCTTTGGGGCATGGGATCCGCTTTTGGCCCCCTGTATGCGTCAAGCTTTACCTCGATGGGCGCAAATGCGACCACCGGAAAGCTCCAGCTAATACCGTCCTCACTTTGGCACAGCAAGGTCTGCCCGGGCGTTTCGTGCTCGCTTACGGGGTTTGAAAGATACTCCAGATAATAGCGGCCATGGTACCAGGCCAGCATCGGCGCGTGGTTGTACGTCCAGCCAAAACCGTCCGACAGCTCCGGATGGGCGCGGTTTGCGCGCAGCGCCTGAAAGGAGTGTACGCCCATCGCGTGTCTCAGTCCCCCATCCTGCAGGCGGATGTCCGGCTGGCGCTCTACATGTACGTTCAGCATAAGCTCTCCTGTTCAAATAATGCGGCGTAGATCTCCCGCGCGGTTTTTTCCGTTACGGGCACGGGATGGTTGTTCAAAAGGCGCGTTTGATCCATGGCCTCGCGGGCCAGCACGTCCACCTCCGACGGCTTTACGTCATAAGTGGTAATTTTTGGAAGGGGCAGGCCCTTTATCATCTGATCGAGCTTTGCAAAGCAGGGGATCCGCTTATCCGGCTCTTTCAGCGTTTTTCGCATCACCAGCGAAAACAGCATAGAATTTGCCGCGCCGTGCGGCACGCCCCGCTTGCCCAGCGGGTAGGCCAGGGCGTGCACCGCTGTGGTGCCCGCGATGCGAAGCGCCGCCCCGCCAAAGAGGGAAGCAAAGAGCATGCTCTGCCTGGCCTCCCTATCGCCCGGCTGCCGAACAGCGCGGGGCAGGTTTTCAAGGATGAGGTCGATGCCGCGAAGCGACCAGGCGCGGCTAAGCTCATTGGTCTTTACGCTGATATAGGATTCCGTGCAATGGCACAGCGCGTCCACGCCCGTAAAGGCCGTGATCGCGGGCGGAAGGCCCAGCGTGAGCCCAGGGTCCAGCACGGCGGCGTCCGGGATCATGGCGGAGGAGATCATGGCCTTTTTGACCCCGTCCGCGTCGTCGATAAAGATCGCGTTGCAGGTGGCCTCACTGCCCGTGCCCGCCGTGGTGGGGATCAGCATAAGCAGGCAACGCCTATTCAGCTCATGATTTCCGATAAGGTCAGAAATGTCCCTGCCGCTTTCCAGCGCGGCGGCCGCGGCCTTCGCCGCGTCCAGCACGCTGCCGCCGCCCACGCCGACCACGGCGTCAGCCCCGGAGCGTTTCAGCGCGTCCAGCACCTTCTGGGCGTCGGAAAGGCGCGGCTCGCGGCAGCTCATAAGGAAGATTTCCTTAGGCGCAAGCGCCGCTTTTGCCTGATCCAGCACGCCGCACTTTGAAAGCCCTACGTCGCTTACCAAAAAGACATTTCTGCCAGTAAGCAGCCCCCGGGCCTCCTCCAGCGCGCCCGCGCCGTAGATGACCCTGCCGGGGAACAGATTTAGCGTTTCGCTCATGCCCTCACCTCCCGCATTTCATCGGCGTAATAGGTATCAAGTACCTGCAAAACCTTCTGTTTTACCTCCGGATTGTCGGTGTAGAAGGGTTTTCGGCAGGGGCCCACGTCCTGTCCCAGGAGGTTTGCCGCAAGCTTTACGATGCTGTTGGGATTGCCCAGCTTAAAGCAGTCCCTGATCGGGCGGATGGAGTCCGAGGCCCGACGCGCCGAGGCAAAGTCGCCCTTTATAAAGCTTTCATAGATGCTCACCATGATGCGCGGAAAGAGATTTGCGATGCCGCAGATGCCGCCCTTGCCCCCCGCCTGCAGCGTCCAAAGTGCCAGGGAGTCGTTGCCGGAGAGCACGATAAAGTCCTTTGGCGTCTTTTCGATGTACTGCAGGATCTGGTCAAAATTGCCGCTGGAATCCTTGATGCCCGCGATATTTGGGATCTGGGCAAGGCGCCTGACCGTATCCACGGCGAGGTTGACGCCCGTGCGCATGGGGATGTTATACAAAAGCACCGGGATGGATACGGAGGAAGCGACCTCGGCAAAGTGCCGGTAAAGCTCCTCCTGCGAGGCCGCCGCAAAGTAGGGACAGACTACGCTCAGCACGTCCGCACCCAGGCGTTCAGCCTCCCTGGAAAGCTCCACGGTTTCCCGCGTGCTCACGCAGCCCGTGCCCACATAGACGGGCAGGCGGCCCGCGTTTTCGTCGATCATGGCCTGCGCGACCTCGAGTTTTTCCTTGTGACTCAGGATGTAGCCCTCGCCGTTGGTGCCAAGGCAGAACACGCCGTGCACGCCCGCGTCGATCTGGCGGCGGGTCTGGCGGCGAACGCCGTCGAGGTTCACGCTCTCGTCCGCGCGCATGGGCGTGACCATGGCGCAGATGATGCCCTTGATATCGGCCGCTGTCTTCATTGGTTTTCCTCCGCATATTTGATAAGCTTTTGAATAATGTCGGGGCTGCCGAAGCTGCCGGATTTGGTGACGATGGTGATCTCTTGATCCGGCAGGATCGCCTTTGCGATCACCACACCGGGCTCGATCTCGCAAGCCGGCGCAAGCGCACTGCATTCAAGGCTGCTTAGCGCGGCGCTCAAGACGTCCCCGCCGAAAAAGCACAGCGTGCCCTGAAAGCCCGCGTTTACGAGGGCCTTTGCCGCCCTGCCCATGTTGAAGGCGATGCGGTTTGCCCGCGCAGAAGCGTCAAGGCCCATCTGCTCTCCCCTGCGGCTGAGTTCTTCCGCGTCCGCCCTCGTTTTCGCGCTTTCGATGAGCGCGCCCAAGCTGTTGTCAATCGTGCAGAATACAAGCGCTTCAAGATCCGGCTCACGCTTCAGCACGTCATAAAACGGATAGCAGTACAGGCCGCTGTTTTCCCCCGCGCGCATTTGCTCAAAGTTGATCTGACTGAGGCTTGCGCTTAAGACGATGAGCGGCAATTCTATCTTTGCGCGCTGGGGTTCAGAGGGCTTAAGTCCCAGCAACGTGCCCAACACAGCGGCAAAGCCCGCGCAGCCAGCGTAGACTTTTACCCGATTATTTTTGCCCATGCGGCGCAGGATGCGGCCAAGGATTTTATGTTTATCGGCAAAAACCTGCTCTTTCTCGATGTCTCGCCTTTCCGCATTGGCATATTCGAGCATTTCTTCCTCGGTATTCAGCTCCTCTATGTCGATGTACGGCAGGCTGTCCGCCCCGGCGTCACCGTTTAAACTAACGTCAAGGGAGGTCTGTTCGGCTATGATGTCCAGGATTTGATCGTGCCTTACGGGATTTAGCGGATCTTTTCCAAAGACGCTCTGCGTGACCGGAACGTCCCCGATCATGACCACGCCGTCTTCCGTGCGGCGCCTAAGCGCCGGATAGGCGGGAGCGAAAATGACCTTGTGCTCCACTGCCCGCGCCGCCGCCTCCAGGGCTGCGCCGATGTTGCCGCGCAGACCGGAGTCGGTTTTGATGTAAATGCAGCGCGCGCCCAGAATCAGGGCGTCCTCACAGGCAGAAAACGTCATGTAATAGGCCTCATCCCGCGACAAGTGCCGGGTATCGAGGTTTGCAACCAGCACATCTTCCGCGCAGGTGGACATGTTTTCTATTCCGTTTACGACTCGCACGGAAATGCCCTGCTGAGCAAGCTTTACGCCGGTGTCCAGCGCCCCGGTAAAGTCGTCTGCGGCTATGAACAGCTCAGGCATGCTTTTTTGCCTCGTAGTAAGGGATCATCTGCACGGCGGTGGTGATGGCCTCCACCATGCTCATTTCGTTTGCGGTGTTCTTGCCCGCGCGGTCAAAGGCCGTGCCGTGATCCACGCTGGTGCGGATGATGGGAAGGCCGATGGTGGTGTTGATGCCGCTCATGGAAGAAAACAGGCCCGTCTTCGGGTCCATTCTAAAGCCGAAGAGCTTGAGGGGGATATGTCCCTGATCGTGGTACATGGCCACCACGATGTCGTACACGCCGCCCGCCGCCTTGACGAATACCGTGTCCGGCGGCACGGGGCCTTCCGCGTCGATGCCCTCGGCGCGGGCCATTTCGATGGCGGGGAGGATCGCGTCCGCCTCCTCGTGGCCGAACAGGCCATTTTCGGAGGCGTGGGCGTTGAGGCCCGCCACGCCGATCTTCCCCTTCGGCATGCCAAGCATCGTAAGCGCCTCCTGGGCCAGGCGGATGGTCTTTAGCACCCGCTCGGTCTTGATGAGGTCGCAAGCCTCGCGCATGGATACGTGGGTGGTCACGTGGATCACCCGCAGCGCCCCACTCATCAGCAGCATGGCGTAGTCCCGGGTGTTGGTGTAGTCTGCGAAGATCTCCGTATGCCCGGAGTACTTGTGGCCCGCAAGGTGCAGCGCTTCCTTATTGATGGGCGCGGTCACGACGCCGGCGGCCCTGCCCTGCATCGCAAGCTCGATGGCTTTGGTGACGTAGCAAAACGCCGCTTCCCCGCAAGCCGCGCTTACCTTCCCCGGCGTATAAGCCTGCCCCCGCAGCGCACGAAGGTCCATTAGGTCAATGACACCTTCCCTGCAAAGGGCCTCCTCTGGCTGCTCAATGACGTTCAGGCTAAGACTGCTGCCTGTAAACTCAAGCGCAGCGCGCATCGGCTGCTCGTCCCCCACCACGACGGGAATGCAGCCCCGGCGCGCCTCGGGATGGGAAAGCGCCTTTACCGTCACCTCCGGCCCGATCCCCGCGGGATCGCCCATCGTCAAAAGCAAAATACGATCCATCATTTTATCCTTCTAAAGTATTGATCCTGCTGTAAGGCAGACCTGTCACTTGCCCCTTTCAGCAGCCTCGTTTCCACCCAAAAGCGCCGCCGCGCCCGGGGGCACGGCGGCGCAAATGCAGCCCTTATGGAAGCTTATTTGGCAGCTGCCCAGGCGTCGATCTGGCGCTGCACCTCTTCCACGATGGCGTCCACGCCGTTGGCGTGCAGCTTCTCGCGGAATTCGGCGACGGTCGCCTCGACGTCCTCAGCGGTCTCAAACTGACCTCTAATGAGGGCGGGAGAGTACTCCAGCACGACGCTGGTGCAAGCCGCGACCTCGTTGGTCACGGGCTTGATGTCGAAGACGAAGCCAAGGTGGCTGGGGATGATGCAGGCTTCGTTCAACTCGTTCATCACGGTCATCATTTCGTTGTTGGGGCCGACCAGAGATTCGGGGGCTTCCACGATGGTCAGGTTGCCGACGGGGGCGTTGTACCAGAAGTAGTAGCCTCTCTCACCTACGACCCTGTTGCGTCCGCCTTCAAAGTCGAAGGTCATCTTGCCGTCCTCGCCGCGTACCCAGTGTACGCCCTCAAGGCCGAAGCGCATCATGGTGGCGACGTAGGGATCGGTGTTTACGAGGTTCAGCACCTGGAATGCAAGATCCGGATGGGCGCAGTTGGCGCTGATGGCGGTACCGGCGGAGAAGTAGTTGTTGGTCTCCGTCCAGATGGTGTCGCTCATGATCATC
>CADBNW010000185.1 GCA_902796025.1 uncultured Eubacteriales bacterium | reverse complement strand
GGGTGATACTTTATCATTGTAGAGAGGCGATCATTTCTGCGGCTTCGCCTTACCGCTGTTTTGCCGCCTGCCGCGGCGGCGCGAGGATCATTATGAAGCAATTCATGGACGCGGATTTTCTGCTTTCCACCCAGACGGCAAAGAGGCTGTACCACGACTACGCCGAGAATATGCCGATCATCGACTATCACTGCCACCTGGTGCCCAAAGAGATCGCTGAAAACAAGCCCTTCCGCAACGTGACCCAGCTGTTCCTGGGCGGCGATCACTACAAGTGGCGCTTTATGGCCTCGATGGGCGTGGACGATAAATTCATTCGCGGTGACGGCGACGATTACGAAAAGTTTCTGGCCTATGCCCGCTGCATCCAGGTAGCCATCGGCAACCCCCTGTACCACTGGACGCATCTGGAGCTGCAAAGGGTCTTTGGCATTTACGAGCCGCTCACCGAAAAGAGCGCTCCCGCCATCTGGGAAAAGTGCAACGCCCTTCTGGCCACCCCGGACTACCTGCCCCGCAAGCTCATCGAGCGCTTTGACGTGCGCGTGGTGTGCACGACCGACGACCCCATCGACTCCTTGGAGTACCACGAGCAGATTGCAAAGGACGACAGCTTCAAGGTAAAGGTGCTGCCCGCCTTCCGCCCGGACAAGGCCGTGAAGATCGACCTTGAAGGCTTTAAGGACTACATCGGAAAACTCTCCAGTGCAAGCGGCATCGCCATCAGCAGCGCAAAGGACGTCGTAAAGGCGCTTGAAAACCGCGCGCAGTTCTTTGCTGCCCACGGCTGCCGCGCAAGCGACCACGCCCTGGACACCGTGCCGTGGTGCGACAAATACGAGACCCTCAGCGAGACCGCCTTTCAAAAGGCCATGGCGGGGCAGACCCTCACGCAGGAGGAGATCGACGCCTACCGCAGCTTCCTCATGGTGAGCCTTGGCGAAATCTACTATAAGCTCGACTGGGCGCAGCAGTACCACATGAACGCCCAGCGCAACAACAACGGCCCCATCTACCGCAAATACGGCGCGGACGTGGGCTTCGATTCCATCAGCGACGCGCTGATCAGCGATAAGCTTTGCAGGCTGATGAACGCGCAGGAGGAAAAGGGCTGCCTGCCCAGGACCATCCTCTACACCCTGAACCCCGCCGCCAACTACATCCTGGGCAGCGCCATCGGCAACTTCCAGACCCAGGCGGGCATCGCGGGCAAGATCCAGTTTGGCAGCGCCTGGTGGTTCTGCGATCAGCGGGACGGCATGAACGAGCAGATGAGAACGCTTGCAGCCCTTGGCGCGCTGAGCGCGTTTGTTGGCATGCTGACCGACAGCCGCTCCTTTGTGAGCTATCCCCGCCACGAGTATTTCCGCCGCATCCTGTGCGACCTGCTTGGCCAGTGGGTGGAAAACGGCGAATACCCCTGCGACATGGAGCAGCTCGGCAAGATCGTAAAGGACATCTGCTACTACAACGCGGAGAAGTATTTCCGCTTCTAAAACATGAGGACCATCCAGACCGAAGGCATCGCGCTGCGGCTTGAAGAGATGATCCTCTCCGCCCAGTACGATACCCCGCAAGACCTTTCCCGCTCGCTGGACGATGCCCTGTCCGGCGAGCGCTCCCATTTGGGGGTGGCGGCGCTAAAGCAGATCGTCGAAAGCCGCGCGATCTCCCACGCCCAGCGGCTTGCCATCTGCCAGGACACCGGCCTTTGCGTGGTGTTTGCGGACATCGGGCAGGACGTCCACCTCGCTGGAGCGTACTTTGAAGACGCCGTAAACGGCGCGGTGCGCCGCGCTTACGAGGGCCTTCGCAAAAGCGCGGTGCGCGACCCGCTGTTTGAGCGCCAAAACACCCGGGACAACACCCCAGCGGTGATCCACGCGCGCATCGTGCCCGGGGACAGGCTTAGGCTGCTTGTGATCTGCAAGGGCTTTGGCAGCGAAAACAAAAGCCGCATCGGCATGCTGTCCCCTTCGGACGGCGTGCAGGGCGTGCGCGACTTCATCGTCGAAACGGCGCGCCTTGCCGGGGCCAGCGCCTGCCCGCCGCTGATCCTTGGCGCGTGCGTCGGCGGCAGCTTCGAGCAGGCGGCGCTTTGGGCAAAGCGCATGACGGCCCAGCCCCTTGACCGTCCAAATCCCGATCCCAGATACGCCGCTTTGGAAAGGGAGACGCTTGATGCGATCAACGCCCTTGGCATCGGCCCCGCGGGCTTTGGGGGCGTTTGCACGGCGCTGAAGGTATCCATCTGCGCCCTGCCCACCCACATCGCCGGTCTGCCGGTGGCCGTCAACGTGTGCTGTCACGCTTCGCGCCATGCCGAGGCGGAGCTTTAGCCGCAATGAGGGCTTTTCTATGGCAAACGTTACAGCGCTTACCCTGCCCCTTGGCCCGCAGCAGCTTTTGAGTCTTCGCGCGGGCGACGAGGTGTCACTTAGCGGCTTCGCCTACACCGCCCGAGACGCAGCGCATGCCCGGCTGACAGAGCTGCTGAAGCGCGGCGAGCCCCTGCCCTTTTCCCCGCAGGGCGCGTGCATTTTCTACCTCGGCCCCGCTCCCGCGCCCAAGGGACAGGTGATCGGCCCCGCGGGCCCCACCAGTTCCTACCGCATGGACGCCTACACCCCCGCGCTTTTGGAGGCGGGCGTGCGCGTGCTGATCGGCAAGGGTGACCGCTCGGATGCTGTGATCGATTCCATCAGGCGCACGGGCAGCGTGTATCTGGCCTGCGTGGGCGGCGCTGCGGCGCTGCTCAAAAGCCACATCATACAAAACCGGCTGTGCGCCTGGCCGGAGCTTGGCACAGAAGCCGTGTGCGAGCTGACCCTGGACGCGCTGCCCGCCGTCGTGGCGGTGGACAGTACAGGCGGCGACATCTACCGGCTGGGGCCGGAAAAATACCGCAGGGGCTAATGCGCCCCGCAAAACCTTCAAAAGGAGACGAAATCGAAATGAGCGAAAAGAGCTTTTACGCTTCCATAAGGGACATCCTTAGAAACTACATGCTGGACGGCATACTGCTTATCCTGCTTGGCCTTGCGATGCTGATCTGGCCGGATTCTTCGCTGAAGGCGCTTTGCATCACCATCGGCATCGCGCTGTGCGTCATCGGCCTTGTGCACGTGCTGGGCTTTTTTGCCTCAAAGGACGCGGGGCGCAGCCCGCAGCAGCTGATCGGCGGCATCCTTCCCCTGGCGCTTGGCATATTGCTGATCGCCGCCAGCGGCTTCTTTATCGGCGCGTTCCAGTTCGTGTGCGGACTTTTGCTGCTCTACGGCGCGGCGCTGATGTTCGCGCAGGCCTGGATGCTTCGATCCCTCCGCGGGTGGGACTTTACCCTCGCGCTGGTGTGCGCGTGCGTGACGCTGGTGCTTGCCGTCATCATCCTGATCGATCCTGTGGCCTTTGCGTCCTTTATCACCCAATTGCACGGCATCGCCCTGATCGTCGAGGGCCTTTCGATGCTGCTGGTGCTGAGAAAGGTGAAAAAGGCCTGACGCAGCGCAACCCTTTACACGCCAAAAGGCGCGCCGGTTTCCTTTCCGGCGCGCCTTTTTATCGTTTCAAATTCCGTCTAAAGCGTCATTATTTGTCGTGCTTTTTCTTCCAGGCCTCGAAATCTACGCTGCCGCTGTCCGGCTCCTCGTCTTCTTCCTCCAGGCCGTCGTCTTCCTCGTCCCAGTCGTCGTCCATTTCGTCCTCGTCGTCCGCTTCATCTTCCTCGTCGTCCAGGCCGAAATAGTCGTCGTATTCCTCCAATTCGTCGTCGTGGATCAGCTCAAGGTGCGCAAGGTCGTCGTCCACGCGGCTTACGTATTCGTTCAGTTCGTCGTTTTCCCGCCGAAGGGTCTCGATCTCCTCCAGGGCGGCGTCCAGCGCCTCCAGCGCCTGACTAAGCGCGGCCTTCAATTCCTCAACGCTGCCCGCGTTTTGCATCAGGCCCTGCGCCTTGCCCAGCAGCTTTTTTGCGTCGCTCAAAATAGCTCAGCTCCTTTTTCTGTCGCAGGGCGGGGTCCAAGCGGCCCCAATCCTTCCCCGCGCGATTATTTTCAGATACTCCAAAAGCGGAAGCGCCATTTTGCGTTTCCGCTTTTGAAAGCCGCAGTTCTTAGACTCTGCTCAGATACTCGCCCACACGGGTGTCGATCTTGATCACGTCGCCGATGTTGATAAACAGCGGTACCTGCAGGGTAAAGCCGGTCTCCACGGTGGCGGGCTTGGTGGTGTTGGAAGCGGTGTCGCCCTTGAAGCCGGGCTCGGTG
>CADBNW010000184.1 GCA_902796025.1 uncultured Eubacteriales bacterium | reverse complement strand
CCTCCTCGCGGAAGATGAGGTTATAGTGTCCCTGCACGGAGATGAATTTGGCCCAGCCCTCCCGCTCGGCGATGGCGTTGGCCTTGGCCAGCTGCCAGGCAAAGCAGTTGGAGATGCCGATATATCTCGCCTTGCCTGCCTGCACTACCCGGTTCAGACCGTCCAGAATGTCTTCGATGGGCGTCTGCCAATCCCACATATGGTAGATGTACAGATCTACATGGTCCATGCCGAGGTTCTGCAGGCTCTTGTTGATCATGCGCTCGATATGCTGTTGCCCGGTGATGCCGTTTTCGATTTCATCCTGTGTGCGGGGCAGGAACTTAGTGGCCACTACCACCTCGTCACGCTTCGCGAAATCCCGCAGGGCGCGGCCCACATACTGCTCGCTGGTGCCGCTCTGATAGGCGATGGCGGTGTCGTAAAAGTTGATGCCCTTTTCCAGCCCGTGGCGGATGATCTCGCGGGAGTGCTCCTCGTCCAGCGTCCAGGCGTGCTGCCCCTGCCCGGCGTCGCCAAAGCCCATGCAGCCCATGCAGATCCTGGAAACGTTCAATTCAGAGCGCCCAAGCTTCGTATATTTCATGGATTCAGTCCTCCTTGTCCTTTATAAGCAGCTTCTCAAGACAATTGCGGGTGAGGTCGTAGGCGGATTGATACACGTAATGGATGCCCGCCCGCTCCATCGCCGTCCTTTGCTTTTCCGTAACGCTTGTATAGGGATAGATCCCGTAAATGAAGGGGAAAAAGGCATAGAGAAAGCGCTTTCTTGAAGCGCCGTCCATGTCCGGCGCATATTTTGCCAGCATGCGCTCCACTGCCTCCATCGACGCGCCGAAGGCCAGCTTGAATTCCGCAAGGCGCTCCGGGCGGGAATTGGCCTCCATGTCAAACAGGTTCATGGACAGAAGTCTCAAAAGCCTTGGCCTGTCTGTCAGGGTGCGCGCAAGCGTCCCGGCCAGCTCTCCGCGGCTCATAACGTCCCTGCGGGACATGACGTCATTCAAGGCCTCCACCCAAAGCTCGTATTCCCTTTGCAAAAGCGCAAGAAAGATCTCTTCCTTCGTTTCAAAATAATTGTAGATCGAGGTGCGGGTAAAGCTGGTCGCCGCCCCGATCTCCTTGATCGTGATCTCCTTAAAGCTCCTGCTTTCATAAAGCTTTGCGCAGGCGGCAAGGATCTCTTCCCTTCGCGCTGCGGTCAGCGCCGCCGAACCTCTGGACATGCCCTTTCCCTCCAATAGTAAACTGACACAGTGTCACTATAATGCAGTGTACATCGATTCTGACACTGTGTCAATATGCGTTTCGTAATTTGTTTGCGCAGCCACAGCAAAAAAAGAGACACGACCCAAAAATCGTGCCTCTGAATATGGATGGCAGAAAGCTTTTTTGCCGTCTCTGCCTTGCTGATGCCTTAAGACGCGTGCTCGTTTCCGCGCTTTGCGGCGATCTTCTGCTTCAGCTTTTCCGGCAGCGCCTCGCGCAGCTGCTCTACGGGGCTCGGTGCCTTCACGCCGGGGCGGAACTGCTCGCTTCCGATAAAGAAAAGCGCCAAAGCGCCTGGCCCCACGTGGGAGCCCGTTACAGGCTCGTAATCCACCAGCAAAATGTCCTTCGGGGGAGCAAAGCGGTTGATCAGCTCGATCAGGTAGCGGGCGTCCTTCAGGCAGTCCGCATGCGCGATGCCGATGGTCTGCGTTTCAGGCTCCACCACCAGCTTTTTGTACTGCTCGGCGATGGCCTCGATGGACCTTTTGCGCCCAAGGAGCTTTGCAAAGCTTACGATCTTGCCGTCCTCGTTGCCCTTGAGCAGGGGCTTTATGTTCAAAACCGTGGCGACGACCGCAGCGGCGTTGGACAGCCTTCCCGTGCGGCGCAGGTGCATCAGATCGTCCACCGTGAACACCTGGCACATGCGCGGCACCAGCTGGCGCAGGGCGTGGGCGTTGTCCTCAAGGCTAAGCCCTTCGCGCTTGAGCTTTGCCGCGTGCAGCGCCAGCAGCCCCTCCCCAAGGGACGCGCCAAGAGAATCCACGATCTCAATTTTGCGCTGCGGGTACTCCTGGCAAAGCTCATTGGCGGCCATCACGGCCTTTTCGCAGGAGCCGCTGATGCCGGAGGACATGCTGACAAAGAGGACATCCTCCCCCTTCTCCAGGTACCCTTTGAACCACTGGGTATACCTTTCCGGCGCGATCAGCGAGGTGCTCACCTTTGTGCCGCCGCGGATGGCTCCGTAAAACGCCGCAGCGTCAAAGGCCTCGGTGTCCAGGCAGCTGTACTCGGTATCGTCTATATAATAGTTGTACGCCAGTGCGTCGATCCCATACTCGGTAAGCATCCCGGTGGGAAGGTTTGCAGAGGTGTCCGTCAGAATCACGTAACTCATGTCGGTCTCCATTCGCGTTTATCTAATATGCGATATTATTATATCAAATGTATCTCATTAAGTCAACAGCGGTTTCTATTGCGCTCGCATTTCGTTTTTGTTGTATTTTGGTAATTTTCCGCCTCGTAAAATTTCACTCAGGAGCCGAATCAGTCTTGCAATAGTTTTGTAATACAAGTATAATTATATTCAAGAAAATGTATCTATTTGGAGGACGATCATGAAGCTTGTCAAGCGACTGGGCTTCCTGGCTATAATCATATTGCTTATGCTGATTCTTGGCGCCTGCGGGCCGGAGGAGGATAAAACCGATCCCCTCAGCGGCTACAACGTAGACGTGAATCTGCCCTTTGCAACCAGCGACGCCCACGTAATCACCACCCCGCGCACCTCCAGGCTCAGCGGCTGGCTGGGCGAAAGTGTAGAGCTGACGGAGGGCGACTATACCGCCTTGCAGCTTGGCGACATCGGCACCAAGGTCAGAAATCTGCAAAAGCGGCTGATCGAGCTGGGCTATATGAGCGGCACCGCCTCCGGCACCTACAACCAGGCCACGGCGCAGGCCGTTAGGCAGTTTGAGGAAAGCTATGGGCAGGCGCCGACCGGCACCGCAAGCGAATTGATGCAGTACTATCTGTTCAGCGACGCGGTAAAAAAGTATACCGCCGCGGCGACCGCGCGCGTGACCGCAACGCCCCTTAGTTACCGCACGCTGCAAAGGGGCGACAGCGGCGACGACGTGGCGCGCCTTCAGCAAAGGCTGTACGAGCTTGGCTATTTAAGCCAGGTAAGCGGCAGCTACTTTGACGTATACACCGAAACTGCCGTAAAGGATTTTGAGTCCGCCTACAATCGCAGCCGCACGGGCATCGCCACCATCGAGCTGCAGACGTATCTGTACAGCACAAACGCAAGGTACGCTTCCCAGGTCATAAGAACAACCCCCACCCCCACGCCCCGCCCCACGCCCACGCCGGCTCCCTACGCCGACTACGCCACGTTGGAATACGGCGACAAAGGCTCGGATGTTACCGCGCTTCAAAACCGCCTGCGCCAGCTTGGCTACTTAAGATCGAAGGCGGACGGCATTTACGGCGAAAAGACCGTGGAGGCGATCCGCGCCTTCGAGGCCGCCTATGGGCAGAGGGAAACGGGCATCGCGACACCGGCGCTCCAGTACTATCTGTTTTCAAGCGACGCGCGCAGATACGGCACTGTGACCCCCACCCCCACCTTTACCCCGACTCCTACGGGCTTTAACGCCCTTTCCTACGGTTCTTCCGGCGACGAGGTATTGCGCCTGCAGCTGCGTCTGATCGAGCTTGGATACCTAAGCGGCAGCGCCGACGGCGTATACGGACGCGCGACGCAGACGGCCGTGAGCCTTTTTGAAACGCAGCACGGCAGGACCGCGACCGGCGTAGCCACAAGCGCGCTGCAGAGCTTTTTATACTCCCAGCAGGCCCAGCCCATGCCAACGCAGCAGGCCGTGCCGGGGTACAGCGATCTAAGCGTCGGCAGCTTTGGAACGGATGTGCTCGCGCTTCAGCAGCGCCTGCGCCAGCTTGGCTATTTCAGCGGAGCGGAGGATGGCTACTACGGCCAGGACACCGCCCAGGCCATCATGGCCTTTGAAGAGGCGTATGGGCGCAGTTTAAGCGGCGTTGCGACCGCGGCGCTGCAAAGCGTGCTGTTCTCCGATTCGGCAAAGGCCGCCCCGCGCGAGACAGCGCTGGTCTACACCGCGCTGCAAAAGGGCGATAAGGGCGACGCGGTAAAGCTGATGCAGGAGCGCCTGATGGAGCTTGGCTACCTCGCCGGCAGCGCGGACGGCTACTACGGCGACGGCACCCAGGACGCCGTAAGAGCCTTTGAGGCCGCAAACGGCCGGGCGCAGACGGGTGTAGCCTCAAGCGAATTGCAGGCGCTGCTCTACTCCAGCTCCGCCAGAAGAAACAATACAGGCGACGTCGCCGTAAGCTATTCGAGCCTGAAAAGCGGCGATACCGGCGCGGCGGTCAGCGCCCTGCAGGCGCGCCTGATCAGCCTTGGCTATATGCCTGGCACCGCAACCGGCACCTACGACGCGCGCACGGTAAACGGCGTAAAGAGCTTTCAAAAGGCAATGGGCCTGAGCCAGACCGGCGCGGCCTCCTCCGCGATGCAAAAGACGCTGTATTCCTCATCCGCTAAGGACGCATCCGCCTCCAAGGCGACCACAGTAAACCGCCCCGCCTACGTAAGCGCCACAAGCGCCGACGTCTACGCCTATTTCAGCGACAACGCGCCCTCTGCCACCCTGCGCATGGGACAGGAGGTCACAGTGCTGCGCACGCGCGGCCTCTGGGCGGAGGTGCAGTCCTCAGGCGGAGCCACCGGCTATATGCTTTTGGAAAGCCTGACCTACATCACCCAGGACGTAAACGAAGACAGCCTTGTAACCATAAACGCGGGCGCGGTCATCACGCAAAACGACGTAGCGGTGTACAAGAGCTGGTCCACCTCCTCCGGCAAAATGGCCACCCTCAGCAAGGGAACGTATGTATTGTGGCTGCGCAGCCGGGGCGAATGGGCGGAGATCAAAAATACCGCAAACGGCGTCGTGGGCTACATCCGCACCTCGCAATTGATGATATCGGACGACGTTCCCCAGCAGCAGGCGCAGTCCTCTTACACCACGCTGCAGAACGGATCAAAGGGCGAGGAGGTAAAAGCCCTGCAGCGCCGCCTGACGGAGCTGAACTACTTCTACGGCGACATCGGCGGGAATTATCTTAGCAAAACCACGGACGCGGTGAAGCGCTTCCAGTACCAGATCGGTCTGGAGACCGACGGCGTGGCTACGCCGGGTCTGCAGGAGATCTTGTATTCCGTCTACGCGCCAAGCTATAAATCCTATACGCAAAGCAGCCAGCTTTACTATACCGATATGTACCAGGGGCGCAGCGACAATGCGGTCAAAGCCCTGCAGCAGCGGCTGAGCGAGTACGGCTACCTGTCCAGCGGCAGCGTAAGCGGCAAATACGACAGCAAGACCATAAGCGCGGTGCAGCAGATCCAGCAGCGGCTTGGCTTTTCGCGCACGGACGGCATCGCCACCCGGGAATTGCAGGCGTTTTTGATGAGCAAGGGCAGCGCGGCGCTGAAAAAGTAGCCGCCGCGCCCTCCCAGGGCAAAAATAAAAAGCGCTTTGGCGCGCTTTCGTTTAACAGTTTCACAGCGCGGTCCAAAGCACTTTGTGCACAGGGCGGCTCAGCGCCGGGCAAGACCCGGACTTACAGGCTGAGCCGCCTTATTGCGTCCTCCTCTGCCTGCAGGTCGATCAGGACCTGCTCGAAGGCTTCATCCTGCGAAAGCAATTGCACTGCCTGCCCCGCCGCCTGCACAAATTCAGGCGCGAGGCCACGCTTGCCACAGGCAAACAGCGGGCACAGAGCCGCCGCGCGGCGGTCCATCCGCACGTCCCAGCGCTTTGCTTTAGTGGAGTAATATGGCGCAAGCGGAAAAATGCGGCACAGAAACGGCCGAAGCGGACGGGAGCACATGCTATTGCAGTACAGCATCCGCATCTGCCGCCCGCTTGACGGCAGCTGAAGCTGCGTAGCGCATCCCCAGTCCATTTGCGCGGCATCCTCCCCCGGCAGCAGCCACACGCCGCTGCCCGCGTCCTTATTGTCGCGGCAGCACGCGGCATCGCAAAGCAGACCGCAGTCGGTTTTGAGTGGCGTCGTCTCCGCCAACAGTGCGCAGGCGCGCTCAAGCAGCTCCAGATTTATTTCCACCCGATCTTCCTCCACTGGGTTTTTTCTGTCATGATACCACGGACAGGCGCTTTGTGCAAGCGCTGTTCTTTTGTTTTCAGCCGCTTGATGAACGATCGATTTGATCATCCCGGGCAAAACACGCTTTGCTGACGCCCCTTGTCATGCAAAAATGCTCTTGACTCAGCGCCGCAAACATGCAATAATTATAATAGAGAAAATTTGGGGAGACGGCATGAGCTATACACAGGAGGAAATGGCCTGGATCGCGATAAGCCAGGCAAGCGGCATGACGCCCAGGCGTTTTTATCGCCTGCTGTCGGCGGCGGGCGACCTTGCGCCGGTCATGCAGGAGCCGCGGGCCTGGCAGGGCGCGGTGGAAAGCAAAGTTTTTGCGCACCTGGCCGAGGCTTGCCGCGAGGAGCGCGTAAGCCAGCTTTTTGAGCGCATGGAAGAGCTTTCCATCCGCGCCGTCGCGCGCTGCAGCACAGACTATCCGGAAGCGCTTGAGCACATCTCCGATCCCCCGCCGGTTTTGTTCGTGCGCGGCAGTCTGGACCTCGGGCCGGAAAAGGCGCTTGCCATCGTCGGCACGCGCCGTCCCACCTACGACGGCAAAAAGAGCGCCGCGCGCTTTGCAAGGGAGCTGAGCGAAAACGGCGTTTGCGTCGTAAGCGGCCTTGCGCGGGGCATCGACACCCTTTCGCACAGCGCCTGCCTGGACGCGGGAGGACGCACGATCGCGGTGCTTGGAAACGGCCTGTCCAGCGTCTATCCCCCGGAGAACGCTTCTCTTGCGCAGAGGATCGTGGATCGCGGCGGCAGCATCGTAAGCGAGCTGCCGCTTGACGAAGCGCCCTCGCGCTGGTCCTTCCCCGCGCGCAACCGCATCATCGCCGGGCTTTGCAGGGCTGTGCTGGTGGTGGAGGGCGACGCGCGCTCCGGCTCCATGATCACCGCAGGCTGCGCTCTTGAGCAGGGCAGGGACGTATTCGCAATTCCCGGCTCCATCTATAATTCCCTTGCCGAGGGCACGAACCGGCTGATCCAAAACGGCGCGTATCCCGCGCTTTCACCCAGGGATATATTGGAATACCTGCGCTGGGACGCGCTTTTGCCCGCTCCGAATAAAGAAATAACACCGCCAGAGCTTGACGAAAGCGAAAAAAAGATATATGATTTGCTGAAAAACGAGGCGCTGAGCTTCGAGGAGCTGGTTCAGGCCGGGGGCTTCGATCCCGATGAGCTGAACGCCAGCCTCACCCTTATGACGCTAAGATCCATTATCGTCAGGCTGCCGGGAAATCAGTACCGCATCGCCTGACAGCGGAGGAAAAAATGAATCCATACACCCTTGTAATCGTAGAATCGCCCGCCAAGGCCAACACCATTGGAAAATACCTGGGCAGCAAATATCACGTGACCGCCTCGCAGGGGCACGTGCGCGACCTGCCAAAAAGCCAGCTGGGCGTAGATACCGAAAACAATTTTGAGCCCAAATATATCACCATCCGCGGGCGCGGCGACATCATCGCGGACATCCGCAAGGAGGCAAAAAACGCCTCCGCCATCCTGCTTGCGACCGACCCTGACCGCGAAGGAGAGGCCATTTCCTGGCACCTTGCAGCGATGCTGGGCATCGATCCGGCGACAAAGTGCCGCATAGAGTTCAACGAAGTTACCAAGACCGCCGTAAAGGCCGCGGTAAAGGCCCCCCGCCCCATCAATCTGGAGCTGGTGAACGCCCAACAGGCCAGGCGCGTTCTTGACAGGCTGGTGGGCTACAAAATAAGCCCCATCCTGTGGGCCAAGGTGCGAAAGGGCCTCTCCGCCGGGCGCGTGCAGAGCGTAGCCACCAAGATGGTATGCGAGCGCGAGGAGGAGATCAATTCCTTCGTGCCGGAGGAGTACTGGCAGATCGAGGCGCAGTTCAAGGGCAAGGGCGCGCCCTTCCACGCCCGCTACTACGGAGTGCCCGGGCAAAAGCGCGAGGTGCGGGACGAGGCGACGGCGCTTCTGATCGCCCAGCGCAGCCAGAAGGGCAGCTTCAAGGTTTGCGACATCAAGACCGGCGAGCGCAAAAAAATGCCCTCCTCCCCCTTCACCACCTCGCTTTTACAGCAGGAGGCCAGCAGGAAGCTTGGCTTTACCGCGTCCAAAACCATGCAGGTCGCCCAGCAGCTCTATGAGGGCGTGGATATCAGCGGCGTCGGCGCGATCGGCCTTGTAAGCTATATCCGCACCGACTCCACCCGCATAAGCGACGTCGCCATGCAGGCGGTCCGCCAGTATATCAGCGAGCATTTCGCGCCAGAATACCTGCCCGAGACGCCAAACGTCTACAAAACCCGCTCCGGCGCGCAGGACGCACACGAGGCCATCCGTCCGACCGACATGAGCCTCACCCCGGACAGGGTAAAGTCCTCCCTCACAAACGATCAGTTCAAGCTCTACCGGCTGATCTTCTCGCGCTTTGTGGCAAGCCAGATGACCCCGCAGATCTACGACACCCTGCAGGCCGACCTGGTCTTTGAGGATATCTGCTACCGCCACGCCAGCCAGCGCCAGCGCTTTGCGGGCTTTACCGCCGTGTACGAGGAGGGCGTGGACGACCAGCAGGAGCAGGCGGACACCCGCATGCCCCGTCTGACGGAGGGCGAAAGCGCGGCCCTCGTGGACGTGCAGCCCCAGCAGCACTTTACCCAGCCGCCCTCCCGCTACACGGAGGCCTCCTTGGTGCGCGCGCTTGAGGAAAAGGGCATCGGCCGCCCCTCCACCTACGCCCCGACCATTTCCACCATTTTGGGCCGCGGCTACGTGGCGCGGGAGAAAAAGCGCCTCTACCCCACCGAGCTTGGCACCGTCGTTACGCAGATGATGTCCAAATCCTTCCCCGATATCGTAAACGAAGAGTTTACCGCCGATATGGAGACCCAGCTTGACGAGATCGAGGCGGGCCAGCGCGACTGGCACGGCGTGATCGCGGATTTCTACGCGCCCTTTGAAGAGGAATTGAAGACCGCGGAGGAGACCCTGGACAAGGTAAAGATCGAGGACGAGAAAAGCGACGTCCCCTGCGCGGAATGCGGAACGCTTATGGTTTACAAGCGCGGCCGCTTCGGGCGCTTCCTCGCCTGCCCGCGCTTTCCGGAGTGCCATTATACCCAGCCCCTCATCACCTATATCGAAGCGCCCTGCCCCAAGTGCGGCAGCCGCCTCGTGGAGCGCATGAACAAAAAGGGCCGCAGGTTCTACGGCTGCGAAAAGTATCCGGACTGCGACTTTGTCTCCTGGGACAAGCCGATCCCCGGCAAGTGCCCCAACTGCGGCAGCTACATGGTGCAAAAGCGCGGGCGCGGCGACGTGACGCTGCGCGTGTGCTCCAACGAGCAATGCCGCTACCGCGAGGAAGTCAAAACCGAGGAGGAAGCCGATGACTGAGCGCGTGAAGGTCGTCGGCGCAGGGCTTGCGGGCTGCGAGGCGGCCTGGCAGCTGGCAAAAAGGGGCATTTTTGTGACCCTGTACGAAATGAAGCCCGCCTGCTTTTCGCCCGCGCACCACAGTAGCGGCTTTGCGGAGCTCGTGTGCTCCAATTCCCTGAAGGCGGATTATCTGTCAAACGCCTCCGGCCTGCTGAAGGCCGAAATGCGCATGCTGGATTCGCTCATCATGCGCGCGGCAGACGCTTCGCGCCTGCCAGCCGGCGGCGCGCTGGCGGTGGACAGAGACGTTTTTTCCGAATACATCACAAACGCGCTCGAAAACGAAAAGGGGATCGAGATTTGCAGGGAGCGGGTAGACGAGGTGCCCTCCTCCCCCGCCGTCATCGCCACAGGGCCGCTGACGCACGAGGCGCTTGCCGCCTCCATCAGCGCCCTGCCCGGCTGCAGGCAACTGCACTTTTTTGACGCGGAAGCGCCCATCGTGACGCTGGAATCCCTGAACCAGGAGCGCATCTTTGCCGCGTCCCGCTACGGAAAGGGCGACGACGACTACCTGAACTGCCCCATGACCCAGGAGGAATACGACGCCTTCTACGACGCGCTGATCTCAGCCGAGACCGCAGAGGTCCACGAGTTTGACGCAAAGCAGATCTTCGAGGGCTGCATCGCGGTGGAGATCCTGGCGTCCCGCGGGCGGCAGACGCTGGCCTTTGGCCCCATGAAGCCCGTGGGGCTCATCGATCCCCGCACGGGCAAGCGCCCCTACGCGGTCGTGCAGCTTAGGCGAGACAACATGAGCGGCACGCTGTACAATCTTGTGGGCTTTCAGACGCGTTTGAAGTTTGGCGAGCAAAAGCGGGTGTTTTCCATGATCCCCGGGCTGGAAAACGCGGAGTTTGCCCGCTACGGCGTGATGCACCGAAACACCTACCTGAACAGTCCGGACGCGCTTGGCAAAAACTTTGCCTTGAAGGGCGATCCGCTTTTGCGCTTTGCCGGACAGATGACCGGCGTCGAGGGCTATGTGGAAAGCGCTGCAAGCGGACTGGTCGCGGGCGCTTCGCTGGCGCTGCGCCTGTTGGGAAAGGACGAGCCGGACTTTGGCGGCGACACCCTGCTTGGCGCGCTTTCGACGTATGTCATGACGCCCACGGGCGACTTTCAGCCCATGAACGCAAATTTTGGGCTTTTAAAACCCTTTGAGAAAAAGATCCGCAACAAGAAGGAGCGCTACGAGCTGTTGAGCCAGCGCTCCCTGACGGCGTTAAAGGACGTCATACAGTTAAACGGCTTGTAAAGGAGGCAGCATGTCAGAATTCAGAGGCACGACCATCTGCGCCGTAAAGCGCGACGGCATAACCGCCGTTGCGGGCGACGGCCAGATCACCATGGGTGAAAAGGTCATCATGAAATCCAGCGCGCGCAAGGTGCGCCGCATCTACAACGACAGCGTTATCATCGGCTTTGCGGGCAGCGTATCCGACGCGCTGGCGCTCAGCGAAAAGTTTGAAGCAAATCTTACCCAATATTCGGGCAATCTTTTGAAGGCGGCGGTGGAGCTGGCCCAGGGCTGGCGCTTGAACCGCGAGGGCCGCAGCCTCGAGGCGCTGATGATCGCAGCGGACAAGGACGAATTGGTGCTGATCTCCGGAAGCGGAGAGGTGATCCTGCCGGACGAGGGCGTGCTTGCGATCGGCAGCGGCGGAAACTACGCCCTGGCTGCGGCGCGGGCGCTGATGGAGAATACTGAGCTTCCTGCCGAGGAGATCGCACGAAAGGCCCTTGGCATCGCCTCCTCCATCTGCGTGTACACCAACGACCATATCATCGTGGAGGTGGTATCATGAACACCCTCACCCCCAGACAGATCGTAAGCGAGCTGGACAAGTACATCGTAGGCCAGGACGACGCCAAAAAGGCCGTGGCCGTCGCGCTTAGAAACCGCTACCGCAGGATGCAGTTGCCCGAGGAGATCCGCGAGGAGGTCACGCCCAAGAACATCCTGATGGTCGGCCCCACGGGCGTTGGCAAAACGGAGATCGCGCGCCGCCTTGCAAAGCTTGTGGACGCGCCCTTTGTGAAGGTCGAGGCCACCAAATTTACCGAGGTCGGCTACGTGGGCCGGGACGTGGATTCCATCATCCGCGACCTGACCGAGGCCGGCATCCGCCTTGTCAAGGAGCAGCAGACCGCTCTGGTGCACGATCTTGCCGTACAGGCGGCAAACAACCGCATCGTGGAATTGATCGCTCACCCCGTAAAGAAAAAGCAAAATCCCATTGACGTGATCCTGGGCAACCGCCCCCGCGAGCCGGAGATGAGCGCGGAAGAAAAGGAAAGCCTCTCCACCCGCCGCGAGGACATCCGTCAAAATCTGATGGCGGGAAAGCTTGAGGACACCATCGTCGAGGTCGAGGTCGAGGAGGTCACCCCCCGCGCCGAGATCCCCGGCACGGACATGAGCGTAAGCGACATGATGGGCGGCATCCTGCCAAAGAAAACCAAGCTTCGCAAGGTTCCCGTTTCCGAAGCCCGCCGCATATTGACCGCTCAGGAGGAGGACCAGCTGGTCGACATGGACCGCGTCTACACGGACGCGATCGCGCGGGTCGAGCAGGACGGCATCGTATTTATAGACGAGATCGACAAGGTCGCGGGCAAGGGCAGCGGGCACGGCGGCCCGGACGTCTCGCGCGAGGGCGTGCAGCGGGACATCCTGCCCATCGTCGAGGGCTGCACCGTAAACACCAAATACGGCCCCGTGCGCACGGATCACATCCTGTTTATCGCAGCGGGCGCGTTTCACGTATCCAAGGTCAGCGATCTGATCCCGGAGCTTCAGGGGCGCTTCCCCGTGCGCGTGGACCTAAAGCCCCTTAGCGCGGAGGACTATAAGCGCATCCTCACGCAGCCCAAAAACGCCTTGATCAGTCAGTATCAGGCGCTGCTTGGCGTGGACGGCGTAAAGCTGGAGTTCAGCGACGAGGCGCTGGAAATGATCGCCCGCCACACCTGCGAGGCCAACGAGACCGGTGAAAACATCGGCGCGCGCCGTCTGCACACGGTGCTTGAGCAGATCCTCTCAGACATCGCCTTCAACGCCGGCGGCGGAGACGCGCCGGAAACCACCGTGACCGTGACCGGCGAATACATCGCCCGCCAGCTGCAAACCTCGATACACAGCGCAGACCTGAGCAGATTTATCATCTAATCTTCATCCGGGAAAGGTACGGGACCAGCACATGAAGCGCACTGGGCTTTTAAAAACTGCCGTAAGGCTCGTTTTGAAAAATGCCGGTGCGCTTTTTGCGTTTGAAATCGTATACAAGCTGGCCCTTGCGCTGATGCTGGTCCCCCTGCTGCTGGGCGGACTGCACATCGCCATGGCGCTTGGGGGCTACAGCTACATCACCTCCGAAAACCTGCTGCGCTTTGCCCTGCACCCCGTGACGCTTGTGATCCTTGCGCTGATCGTGCTGGTCGTGTCAACGCTTTCCCTTATCGACATTTACGCGGTGATCTACGCGCTTGAGGCCTCAAGGCAGAACAAAAAGGCGCGCTTGAGCGGCATGGCGCTTTTTGCCCTCAAGCACGCGCTTCGCAGTTGGAAAATACAAAACCTTCCCATCATGCTTACGCTCATCCTTATGGCGCCGCTGCTTAGTTCTTCCTTTACCTTCAATCTTTTGACGCAGATTTCGATCCCGGAGCCCATCACAAGGTACCTTGGCAACCACAGGATATGGCTTGTTCTTGGGGCGTTTGCGCTTACAGCGCTGTCCGTTTTGATGGTGCGGCGGGCCTATGTGTTTCACCTGTTTTCGCTTGAAAAGCAGAGCTTTCGTCAGGCGCGAAGGCAAAGCGCCGCGCTTTGCCGCGGGCATCTTTGGAAGGACTTTTGGCTTTTAGCCGTTACGCAGCTTGGCCTTGCGCTTTTGATGGCGATCATCACCCTTGCGCTCGTGGCGCTGGCGGTCGGCGTCGCAAGCGCGCTCAAGAGCCTTGCCGGGCTAAGCGGCCTTACCGAGCAGCTGGTGCTTGAAGCGCTGAGGATCGGCGCGCTACTTGCGACGGCCCTGCTTACACCCTGCGTGTTTGCCTGCATAAGCGCCGCCTACGAAAGATACGCGCCTTCGCCGGATGCTGAAGAGCGCGCTTTACCGGACGGAGCAGGGTCCCGTCTGCCACGCGCCGCGGTGCTTTCGGCGCTTATCATCCTTTTGGCGGCGGCAGCCGCGTTTCTCCACCTGCGCGATACGGGAAGAATCAATCCCAACGTGGAGTATCTGCGAACGCTCGAGGTTACCGCGCACAGGGGCGCGTCCGGCAGCTATCCGGAAAACACCATGGCGGCCTTCCGGGGCGCGCTGGAGCTTGGCGCGGACTGGATCGAGCTGGACGTGCAGCAGACCCGGGACGGGCAGCTTATCGTGATGCACGATAAGAACGTCAAGCGCGTAACGGGCGTAAACGATTACGTCTGGCGCATGAGCTGGGAGCAGCTTTCGGCGCTTGACGCCGGCGCTCTTTTTGGCAGCGAGTTTGCGGGCGAGCGCATCCCGCTGCTGGAGGAGGTCGTCGCCTTTGCCGCCGAAAACGACATCCGCCTGAACATCGAACTAAAGCCCAGCGCGCACGACGTCTCTTTGGAAAAGGACGTTCTGGATCTTGTAAGCGCCTACGACATGCGGGATAAATGCGTGATCACCTCTCAGGCCTACAGCACGCTGGAGCGAGTAAAGGCCATCGACCCCGAGATCACGACCGTATACGTCGCGCGCATCGCCTACGGCGACATAAACCGCCTCACCGCGGCGGATCACTTCTCCGTGGAGGCGTCAAGCGCCACCCGCCAGCTGGTCAGCCGCGTGCACCGCGCGGGCAAGCAGATCTACGCCTGGACGGTCAACAGCGAAGAAGCCATAAACAGCATGATCGACAAAAACGTGGACAACATCATCACCGATGACGTGGAGCTGGCCCGCCGCCTGGTGTACGAAAGCAGATACTCCGAATTGTTCAGCGACATCGTGGAGCTGCTGGAGCCGGAGGAGGAAGCGGAAGATACGGACTAAGCTGTTTTCTCTTTACTGCGCGCATTTGCTTTTCCGGCAGCCTGTCCCCCGTATCATCGATCAGAAGAGGCTACCAAAACCGGCATTTGCTGTTAAAAGCTTTAAGCCCCGATGCAGTTTTATTTAAAGCAGGATTATTTACAAGCTCTTTGTTGACATTATTTGGACGCCTGTGCTATAAAATGCACGTCTTTTGAGTACGCGATCTATCAACAGGAGGATGCGGCGCACATGATACTGTGTTTGACGATTCATGACCTCGCACTCTTCCTTACGGGCACACCTTAGCTTGGTGCGCCCGTTTGCTTTTCATGAAGTCTCACAGGAGGTGCGCATGAAGAAAATCGGCCTGATCATGGGCAGCGACAGCGACCTGCCCATCATGCAAAAGGCAGCAAACGTGCTGAAGGAATTGGAGATCCCCTGGGAAGCCCACGTGTTCTCGGCGCACCGCACCCCGGAAGAGGCGCGTGCGTTTGCCCTTTCGGCAAGAGAAAACGGCTTTGACGTTTTGATCGCCGCCGCGGGCATGGCGGCGCACCTTGCGGGCGCGATCGCCGCTAACACCACCCTGCCGGTCATCGGCATCCCCTGCAAATCGAGCGCGCTGGACGGGCTTGACGCGCTTTTATCCACCGTTCAGATGCCAAGCGGCATCCCCGTGGCCACCGTGGCCATCGACGGCGGCGCAAACGCCGCGCTTCTGGCCGCGCAGATCCTGGCCGTCACCGACGAAGAGCTTGCTAAAAAGCTTGAATGCAGACGCCTCAAGGCAAAGCAAACCGTGCTGGACAAGGACGCCGCAATCGGCGCCAGGCTATAATCCACCCACACAAGCATCAAAAAGGAGAGGTACACCCATGGAAAAGAAACTTGTTTACACCGGCAAGACCAAGAACGTTTACGCGCTGGAAAACGGCAACTACCTGCTCAAGTTCAAGGACGACTGTACCGGCAAGGATGGCGTTTTCGATCCCGGTGAAAACAGCGTGGGCCTCACCATCGAGGGTGTGGGCGACGTCAACCTGCGCATGTCCATCTATTTCTTTGAAAAGATCAACGCCGCCGGCATCAAGACCCACTACGTTTCCGCGAACCTTGCGGACACCACGATGGAGGTTTTGCCCGCGAAGGTGTTTGGCAAGGGGCTCGAGGTCATTTGCCGCTACAAGGCGGTCGGCAGCTTCTACCGCCGCTATTCCGACTATGTGAACCTGGGCGACGATCTGCCCGCGTATGTCGAGACCACCTTCAAAAACGACGAAAAGGGCGATCCGCTGGTGACCCGCGACGGTCTGATCGATCTTGGCGTGATGAGCGGCGAGCAGTACGACGCGATCAAGGACATGACCCAGAAGATCACCAAGATCGTCTCCGACGACCTGAAGGACAAGGGGCTTACCCTCTACGACATCAAGTTCGAGTTCGGCTACGCCCCCGACGGCAGCGTGATGCTGATCGACGAGATCGCCTCCGGCAACATGCGCGTATACAAGGACGGGCAGTACATCGAGCCCATGGAGCTTTCAAAGCTCTTCTTTGAAAAGGCGTAAGGGCGCATGGGCGGATATTTTGGCATCGTCTCCGACCGCGAGTGCCTTTCGGACGTGTTCTTCGGCGTGGATTATCACTCGCATCTGGGCACGCGCACGGGCGGACTTGCCGCATACGATAAGCAACTCGGCCTGCAGCGCCAGATCCACGGGATCGAAAGCGCGCCCTTTCGCACGCGCTTTGAGCACGTACTAAAGGAGATGCGCGGCACCAGCGCCATCGGCTGCATATCGGATACCGATCCCCAGCCGCTTTTGGTGCGCTCGCGCCTTGGCACCTACGCCATCTGCGTGACCGGCGTAGTCAATAACGCAGAAGCCCTGATCGAAAAGTGCCTTCAGCGCGAGGGCGGCGCATTTGACGCGATGACGGGCGGCAAGGTCAACACCACGCAGCTGGTCAGCGCGCTGATCAACCAGAAAAACGATTTTGCCGAGGGCATCCGCTTTGCCCAGGAGCAGATCGACGGCACCGCTGCCATCCTGCTGCTGAAGGACGACGGCTCGATCATCGCCGCCCGGGATCTGATGGGGCGCCTTCCCATGCAGACGGGCAAGGGCGAGCACGGCTACGCGGTATCGTTTGAATCCTTCGCCTACGAAAAGCTGGGCTTTGAGCAGCTTGGCGAGCTTGGCCCCGGCGAGATCGCGCTTATCACCACGGACGGCGTGCGCCAGCTCGCCCCGCCCGGCGCCCACAAGCGCGTCTGCGCGTTTTTGTGGAGCTATTACGGCTACCCCACCTCCACCTACGAAGGGGTAAACGTAGAGCTGATGCGCTATGTGAACGGCGCGGAGATGGCCGAGCAGGACGAAAAGAACGGCTTTGACCAGCACATCGATTACGTTGGCGGCGTGCCCGATTCCGGCACGCCCCACGCCATCGGCTACGCAAACCGCTCCGGCAAGCACTTTGCCCGCGCGTTCATCAAGTACACCCCCACCTGGGCGCGCAGCTTTATGCCGCAGGACCAGTCCGACCGCTGCCGGGTGGCGAAGATGAAGCAGATCCCCATCAAGGAATTGATCAAGGGCAAGGATCTGCTGTTTGTGGACGACTCCATCGTGCGCGGCACGCAGCTGCGCGAAACCGTGGATTTTCTCTACGAAAACGGCGCGCGCTCGGTACACATGCGCTCGGCCTGTCCCCCGATCCTGTTTGGCTGCAAGTTTTTGAATTTTTCAAGAGCGACCTCGGATATGGAATTGATCGCAAGGCGCGTCATACAGGAGCAGGAGGGCGAAGAGGGCTTTAAGCACCTTGACGAATACGCGGACGGCACCACCGAACGCGGAAAGCGCTTAAGAAGCGTGATCGCCGAAAAGCTGCACTTTGCCTCATTGGAATTTCAATCTCTGGAGGGCATCATAAAGGCCATCGGCCTTAACCCCTGCGAGCTTTGCACCTATTGCTGGAACGGAAAGGAATGATCCCTATGAACGAGCTGTCTCATTCCGGCGCGTATGCCGCCGCGGGCGTGGACATCACCGCGGGCTACAGGGCCGTCGAGCTTATGAAAAGCCACATCCGACGCACGGCGGTGCCCGGCGCGGACACCGACATCGGCGGCTTTGGCGGCATGTTCGTGCCCGACCTTGCGGGCATGAAGACCCCCGTGCTGGTCTCCGGCACGGACGGCGTGGGAACGAAGCTGAAGCTCGCCTTCCTGATGGACAAGCACGACACCGTGGGCATAGACTGCGTCGCCATGTGCGTTAACGACATCATCTGCTGCGGCGCAAAGCCCCTGTTCTTTCTGGATTACATCGCCTGCGGCAAAAACGTGCCCGAGCGCATCGCAGACATCGTAAAGGGCGTATGCGACGGCTGTGTGCAGGCGGGCGCGGCGCTGATCGGCGGCGAGACTGCGGAAATGCCCGGCTTTTATCCGGAGGACGAGTACGACCTGGCCGGGTATTCCACCGGCATCGTGGACAAGGACAAGGTGATCGATTCGTCCCGGATGCGCCCGGGCGACGTCATCATCGCCCTTCCCTCCAGCGGCGTCCACTCCAACGGCTTTTCGCTGGTGCGCAAGATCTTTGACGTGGAGCACACAGACCTTCGCGCGCCCGTGGAAGCGCTTAGCGGAAAGAGCCTTGGCGAAACGCTGCTCACCCCCACCTGCATCTACGTCAAGCCCGTGCTGGAGCTCATCAAAAACGCGGACGTGAAGGGCATTTCCCACATCACCGGCGGCGGTTTTTACGAGAACATCCCGCGCAGCATCCCCAAGGGGCTGTGCGCGCGCATCGAGAAAAGCGCGGTCCGCGTGCTGCCGATCTTTAAGCTGATTGCCCAAAAAGGCGGCGTGAGCGAGCGCGACATGTATAACACCTTCAACATGGGCGTCGGCATGAGCGTCGTCGTGGAAAAGGGCGACGCGGCCCGCGCGCTTAGGGTCTTACAGGATAACGGCGTGGACGCCTATCAGATCGGTGAGATCGTTTCGGGCGAAGAAAGGATCGAGCTTATATGAAGCACGTGCTCTCCGGCGTCTGCGCCGGCCTTTGCATCAGTCTTGGCGGCGCGGTGTTTCTGGCCTGCGAAAGCCGCCTGGCAGGCGCGGTGCTGTTTTCGGTGGCGCTTACCTGCATCTGCTATAAGGGCTACGCGCTGTTTACCGGGCGCGTTGGCTACATCCCGGAAAAGCACGATAAGGCAGCCGTTTCCGCGCTGCTGCTCGGGCTTTTGGGAAACCTCATCGGAACCGTGCTGTGCGGCTGGCTGATCCGGGCAGAAATGCCGAATCTTGGCCAAAGCGCAAACGCTCTGTGCCTTGCAAAGCTTGAGCAAAGCGCCCTGTCGACCCTCACGCGCGGCCTGTTTTGCGGGGTATTGATGTACCTTGCAGTCAGCATCTTCCGGGACAGCAAAACGCCGCTTGGCATTTTGCTGTGCATCCCCGCGTTTATCTTAAGCGGCTTTGAGCACTCCATTGCGGACATGTTCTACTTTGCCGCCTCCGGCTTTGTGAGCTTCAAGGCCTTTGCCTTTTTGTGGCTGGTCATCCTTTCAAACGCCGTCGGCGGCATGCTTTTGCCGACGTTAAGCGGCGCGTGGCGGAGGGATAAGCAAAATGCGTAAGATCAACACGGCCGTACTGGTCTCCGGCGGCGGCACGAACCTGCAGGCGCTGCTCGACGCCGAGCGCAAGGGGCAATTGCCCCACGCACACATCAGCGTCGTCATTTCCAACAAAAAGGATGCCTACGCCCTGGAACGCGCCAAAAACGCCGGGGTCGAGGCCATTGCGCTTAGCAAAAAGCGCCTGGGCGGACAGGAGGGCTTTGAACGCGCGCTTTTGGAGGCGCTAAACGAGCGCGGGATCGAGCTGATCGTGCTGGCGGGCTTTCTTTCGATACTGAGCGCGGATTTTACTGCCCGCTATCCCCATAGGATCCTGAACATCCACCCCTCCCTCATCCCCTCCTTCTGCGGCGAGGGGTTTTACGGTCTAAAGGTGCACGAGGCGGCGCTTTCGCGGGGCGTAAAGCTCACGGGCGCAACGGTGCACTTTGTAAACGAGATCCCGGACGGCGGTGAGATCCTTCTGCAAAAGGCCGTGCGCATATTAAAGGGCGACACCCCCGAGGTATTGCAGCGCCGCGTCATGGAGCAGGCGGAATGGAAGCTGCTGCCCAGGGCCGTAGAAATGACCGCCAAGGCGCTTTGCACCAAAGCTTCCAACGCTTAACATCCTGATCCGGCGTACCGAACAGCATTCCACCACAGTGCCAAACGCACAAGAAGGGAGCGGCATATGGACATTTACAAAATCAGCAGCATCACCGACCTCATCAAGGGCAATCCCTACGTGGGGCGCGGCATCATCATCGGCACGACGGCGGACGGCGAAAACGCCGCCGTGGCCTACTTCATCATGGGCCGCAGTCAGAATTCCAGAAACCGCGTGTTCACCGTAAAAGGCGAAAGCGTCTACACCGAGCCCTTTGACGCATCGCTTGTAAAGGATCCAAGCCTCATCATCTACCGCGCCGTGGCGCAGTTTGGCAACAATCTGATCGTGACAAACGGCGATCAGACCGATACGATCTACGACTGGCTACGCCTTGGCTCGAGCTTTGAAAACGCGCTGGACACCCGCGCCTTCGAGCCGGACGCGCCAAACTTCACCCCCCGCATAAGCGGCATGCTCACGTTCAAGGGCGCGGGCTTTTCCTACCGCATGAGCATTCTAAAAAGCATCGACGCCATAGGCAGCGACTGCGCGCGCTACACCTTTTCCTATCCCGCAAAGCCGGGGCTTGGGCACTTTATCCACACCTACGTGACGGATGGAAACCCCATTCCCACCTTTCAGGGGGAGCCGGAGCGCGTAACGATCGAAAACGACATCGACGCCTTTACAAACGAGATCTGGGACGCTCTGGATCCGGACAACAAGATCTCGCTCTATACCCGCTTTGTGAACCTGAAGGATCGAAGCTACACCTGCCGTCTGATCAACAAGAATAATTAAGGAGGACTCGGCCATGAATTCTTTCGAGCTCAAATACGGCTGCAACCCCAACCAGAAGCCCGCCCACATCTTTATGCAGGACGGAAGCGAGCTGCCGGTAACCATCCTTTCCGGAAGGCCCGGCTACATCAATTTTCTGGACGCGCTCAATTCCTGGCAGCTGGTCAGGGAATTGAAGGCCGCGCTGGGGCTGCCCGCCGCCGCGTCCTTCAAGCACGTTTCTCCCACCAGCGGCGCAGTGGGCCTGCCTCTTAGCGACAGGCTGAAAAAGGCCTGCTTCGTGGACGACGTAAAGCACCTTGACGAATCCCCCCTCGCCTGCGCCTACGCCCGCGCCCGCGGCACCGACCGCATGAGCTCCTTTGGCGACTGGATCGCGCTGAGCGACGTTTGCGACGTGACCACCGCCCGCCTGATCAAGCGCGAGGTGTCAGACGGCGTGATCGCCCCCGGTTACGAGCCCAAGGCCCTGGAAATGCTGACCGCCAAGCGCGACGGCGCGTACAACGTGGTGCAGATCGATCCTTCTTATGAGCCCGACCCCATCGAGCGCAAGCAGGTTTTCGGCGTCACCTTTGAGCAGGGCCGAAACAGCGTGAAGATCGATGCGGAAATGCTGAAAAACATCGTCACGAAAAACAAGGATCTGCCCGAAAGCGCGGTGCGCGATCTGATCATCTCGCTTATCACCCTAAAGTACACCCAGTCCAATTCCGTGTGCTACGCGGTGGACGGACAGGCCATCGGCGTCGGCGCGGGCCAGCAAAGCCGCATCCACTGCACGCGCCTTGCGGGCACCAAGGCCGACACCTGGTTTTTGCGCCAGAGCGACAAGGTGCTGGCTCTGCCCTTCAAAAGCGAGCTGGGCCGCCCGGAGCGCGACAACGTGATAGACGGCTACATCAACCAAAACGAAGAGGACGTGTGCGCGGAGGGCAACTGGCAAAAGTACTTTACCGTCCGTCCCGAGCCCTTCACCCGCGAGGAGCAAAGGGCGTATCTGGACACCATCGACGGCGTGGCGCTGGGCTCCGACGCGTTCTTCCCCTTCTTTGACAACATCGAGCGCGCGCACATGTCCGGCGTAAAATACATTGCCGAGCCCGGCGGCTCCATCCGCGACGATCTCATCATCGAATGCTGCGACAGGCTTGGCATCACGATGGCGTTTACGGGACTGCGCCTGTTCCATCATTAAGCAAGAGGTGCGCGCATGAAGGTCATGGTAGTAGGCGGCGGACGCGAGCACGCCATCATCAAGAAGCTGAAGCAGAATCCGGCCATCGACGCCCTGTACGCGCTGCCCGGAAACGGCGGCATCGCCCTGGACGCCGAATGTGTGGATATCAAGGCCACGGACATTGACGCCTTGGTGGATTTTGCCCTGAAAAACGGGATCGATTACGCCGTGGTCGCACCGGACGATCCGCTGGTGCTGGGCGCGGTGGACGCCTTGGAGGCAAAGGGCATTTGCTGCTTCGGCCCCCGCAAAAACGCGGCCATCATCGAGGGCAGCAAGGCCTTCGCCAAGGACTTCATGCGCAGACACGACATCCCGACGGCCGCGTATGAAACCTTTTCTGACGTCCATCAGGCGCTTTCCTACGTCTCCTCCTGTCCCCTGCCGATCGTGATCAAGGCAGACGGGCTTGCCCTGGGCAAGGGCGTCGTGATCGCCCAGACCCGCGAGGAAGCCCGCGAAGCGGTGGAGGAGGCCATGACCCGCCACAAATTTGGTGCAAGCGGCGACGTGGTGGTGATCGAGGAGTTTTTGACCGGGCCGGAGGTCTCCGTTTTGGCCTTTACCGACGGCAGCGCCATCGTGCCCATGGTGTCCTCCATGGATCACAAGCGCGCCTGCGACGGCGACGAGGGGCCGAATACCGGCGGCATGGGCACCATCGCGCCAAATCCCTATTATACCCCTACGATCACCGAGGAATGCATGCAGCGCATCTTCCTGCCCACGATCCGGGGCATGAAGGCCGAGGGGCGCATGTTCAAGGGCTGTTTGTATTTCGGGCTCATGCTCACCCCACAGGGTCCCAAGGTGATAGAGTACAACTGCCGCTTTGGCGACCCGGAAACCCAGGTGGTGCTGGCGCTTTTAAAAAGCGACCTGTTTGACATCATGCGCGCGGTGAGCGAGGAGAGGCTTAACAGCTGTCCCGTAGAGTTTGAAAGCGGCTCGGCCGCCTGCGTGATCCTTGCGTCAAAAGGCTATCCCCTCTCCTACGAAAAGGGCTACGAAATGACGATCCCGCAGGACGTACTGCCCCACGCGCTGATCGCAGGGGCAAAGGCCAAGGATGGAAAGCTCTATACGAACGGCGGCCGCGTGGTGGGCATAACTGCCCGCGCAGGGACGCTGAAGGAGGCCATCGATCTTGCCTACGAGCGCGCGGGCAGGGTGGAATTTGAAAACCGCTATTTCCGTACAGACATCGGCCAAAAAGCGCTAAGGGCAGCGGAGGAATAAATGGTATACCGTATATTCGTTGAAAAGAAGGCGGCGTTTGCGCAGGAAGCGGCGCAGCTCAAAAGGGAGCTTTGCGAGACCCTTGGCATAAAGGGGCTTACAGGTGTTCGCGTGCTGAACCGCTACGACGCCGAGGACATCAGCGCGGAGCTGTTTTCCCACGCGGTGAGCACCGTGTTTTCAGAGCCGCAGGTGGACGTCGCTGCGCCGGAGGCGGAGCTGTCCGGCGCGAGGGTGTTTGCGGTGGAGTATCTGCCCGGTCAGTTCGACCAGCGCGCGGATTCCGCCGCGCAGTGCATCCAGCTCATCTCCCAGCAGCAGCGGCCTTTGGTGCGCTCCGCCAAGGTCTATGCGCTGTACGGCGAGATCAGCGACGAGGATTTTGAAAAGATCAAGCGCTATGTGATAAACCCCGTCGAGGCGCGCGAGGCTGCGCAGGAAAAGCCCGCGACGCTGCGCACGGAGTATCCCGTGCCCACAAGCGTAAAGACCCTGACCGGCTTTACCGGGCTGGACCGCGAGGGGCTTGAATCCTTTATCCGGGAATACGGCCTTGCCATGGACGCGGGCGACATCGCGTTTTGCCGCGATTACTTTTTGAGCGAGGGGCGCGACCCCACCATCACCGAGATCCGCATGATCGACACCTACTGGTCGGATCACTGCAGGCACACCACCTTCCTTACGGTGATCGACGACGTAAAGTTCACTGATCCCCTGCTTGAAAAGGCCTACGCGGACTATCTTGCGACCCGCAAGGCGCTTGGGCGCGATAAGCCCGTCTGCCTTATGGACATCGCGACCCTGGCCGCAAGGTATCTGAAAAAGACCGGTCAGCTTGAAAAGCTGGACGAATCGGAGGAGATCAACGCCTGTACCGTAAAAATCGAGGTGGAGGCGGACGGCAAGACCGAGCCCTGGCTGCTGCTTTTCAAAAACGAGACGCACAACCATCCCACCGAGATCGAGCCCTTCGGCGGCGCGGCCACCTGCATCGGCGGCGCGATCCGCGATCCCCTCTCCGGGCGCAGCTACGTCTACGGCGCGATGCGCCTGACCGGCGCTGCCGACCCCACGGTGCCCATCGATCAGACCCTGCCGGGCAAGCTGCCCCAGCGCAAGATCGTGACGACCGCGGCGGCAGGTTATTCCTCCTACGGCAACCAGATCGGCCTTGCTACTGGCATCGTGGACGAGGTGTATCACCCGGGCTACGCCGCAAAGCGCATGGAGATCGGCGCGGTGATCGCCGCAGCGCCCCAGCAAAACGTGCGGCGCGAGCGCCCGCAGCCAGGCGACAAGGTGATATTGCTTGGCGGCTCCACCGGGCGGGACGGCATTGGCGGCGCGACCGGCTCCAGCAAGGCGCATAACGCCCATTCAGTGGAAACCTGCGGCGCAGAGGTGCAAAAGGGCAACGCGCCCGAGGAAAGAAAGCTGCAGCGGCTTTTCCGCTGTCCCGAGGCCTCGCGCCTCATCAAGCGCTGCAACGACTTTGGCGCTGGCGGCGTATCGGTCGCGATCGGCGAATTGGCAGACGGGCTTTTGATCGACCTAAACGCCGTGCCCAGAAAGTACGAAGGGCTGGACGGCACGGAGCTTGCCATCAGCGAATCGCAGGAGCGCATGGCCGTGGTCGTTGCAGATAACGACGTGGACGCCTTTTTGCGTCTGGCCGGTGAGGAAAACCTGCAGGCCTGCGTGGTTGCCGAGGTCACGGAGGAAAAGCGCCTGGTCATGCTGTGGAACGGCCAGCGCATCGTGGACGTGAGCCGGGAATTCTTAAATTCCAACGGCGCGGAAAAGCATATTTCCATCGAGCCCGCAAGCCCCAGGGTGCAGAAAAAAACGTTTGACGGCTCCTTTGCCGAGACCCTTAAGCGCACGGCGGCAGATCTGAACGTTTGCTCCAAGAAGGGTCTTAGCGAGCGCTTTGACAGCACCATCGGCGCGGGCACGGTGCTTATGCCCTTTGGCGGCAAGTACCAGCTTACGCCCATTCAGGCCATGGTGCAGAAGATCTCCATGGAGTCCGCGCACACGAACGATTGTTCGCTCATGGCCTGGGGCTACGACCCGCTTCTTAGCAGCATGAGCCCCTATCACGGCGCGTACAGCGCGGTGGTGGAATCCGTAAGCAAGCTGATCGCAACAGGCGCTGACTTCAAGGACGTCTACCTGACCTTCCAGGAGTATTTTGAAAAGCCTGGCCGAGACCCGAAGCGCTGGGGCAAGCCCTTCTCTGCGCTGCTTGGCGCGTTCGAGGCGCAGATGCAGTTGGGCGTCGGGGCCATCGGCGGCAAGGATTCCATGAGCGGCAGTTTTGAAAATCTGGACGTGCCGCCGACGCTTGTGTCCTTTGCCGTTACCACGGACAAAGTGGAAAACATCGTTTCAAACGAGTTTAAGGCAGCTGGACATTCTGTGATCCTGCTGGAGCCGGAATACGACGAAAACGGCCTGCCCATGGCGGGATCCCTGAAAGAGCTCTACAGCAAAGTCACGCAGCTTCTGCGCGAGGGCAAAGCGCTTGCCTGTTCCACGCCGGAGCGCGGAGGCGTCGCCGCCGCGATCATGAAGATGTGCTTTGGAAACGGCTTTGGCTTTGCCTTTGACGCACACTGCAGCGTGCAGGAGCTGTTTGAGGAGCGCGCCGGGCGCTTTGTTTTAGAGGTTTTGCAACCGGTTGACGGCGCAAAGCTGCTTGGCGAAATCACGGACAAGGCCGCCTTTACGCTGAGCAGTGAGTGCCTTGCGGCAAAGGAAGTACTTGACGCCTACTGTCAAAGACTCGAAAGCGTCTATCCCGTATACGCCCCCGCGCCTGAGGGAAAGGTCGAGACCTTTAGCTACCAAGCCCAAAAGCGCGTAAAGCCCGCCGCGCACATTGCGCGCCCGCGCGTGCTGATCCCGGTATTTCCCGGCACCAACTGCGAATACGATTCCGCCAAGGCCGTGCGGGACGCGGGCGCAGTGCCGGTCATCCAGGTGCTGAACAACCTCTCCAGCGCGGGCATCGCCCAAAGCGCCGAGCGCTTTGCAAAGGCGCTTGACAACGCGCAGGCGGTGTTCATCCCCGGCGGCTTTTCCGGCGGAGACGAGCCGGACGGCAGCGGCAAGTTCATCACCGCGTTTTTCAGAAACGCCGCCGTGAAGGAGGGCGTGACGCGGCTGCTCGAGCAGCGGGATGGCCTGATGTGCGGCATCTGCAACGGCTTTCAGGCGCTGATCAAGCTGGGACTGGTGCCCTACGGAAGGATCATCGATGCGGACGAGAACAGTCCCACCCTCACCTTCAACACCATCGCGCGCCACCAGTCCCGCATCGTGCGCACGCGCGTGTGCTCCAATAAATCACCCTGGCTCAGCCTTGCACAGGTGGGCGACATCGCGATGGTGCCCATCTCGCACGGCGAAGGCCGCTTCGTCGCGCCGGAGAAAACCATCCTGGAGCTGGCGCAAAACGGCCAGATTGCCACACAGTACGTGGATTTTGACGGACAGGCCAGCCTCGACATCGCGCACAATCTGAACGGTTCGATGTACGCGGTGGAGGGCATCACCTCGCCTGACGGGCGCGTGCTTGGCAAAATGGGCCACAGCGAGCGCATCGGCGAGGGCCTATACAAAAACGTACCTGGCAGCTACGACATCATGCTGTTCAAGGCTGCGGTCGAATACTTTGCTTAAATACAGGGGGAGAAAGCCATGGCATACTTAACGGACATCGAGATAGCGCAAGCCTGCGAAATGCGCCCCATCGGCGAAATCGCAAAGACCGCCGGCATCGACGAAAGCTTTGTCGAGCCCTATGGCCGCTACAAGGCCAAGGTGGATCCCGCGCTAATGAAGAATGTAAACACCCCCGACGGGCATCTGGTGCTGGTGACCGCGATCACCCCCACCCCCGCCGGAGAGGGCAAAACCACCACCACCATCGGCCTTGCGGACAGCCTGCGCCGCATCGGCAAGCGCGTCACCGTTGCGCTTCGCGAGCCCTCCCTGGGCCCGGTGTTTGGCGTAAAGGGCGGCGCGGCGGGCGGCGGCTACGCGCAGGTGGTGCCCATGGAGGACATAAACCTGCACTTTACCGGCGACTTCCACGCGATCGGCGCGGCCAACAATCTGCTTGCCGCGATGCTCGACAACCACATCCAGCAGGGAAACGCCCTGGGCATCGACGTTCGCAAGATCACCTGGAAGCGCTGCGTGGACATGAACGACCGCCAGCTTCGCTTTATCGTGGACGGCCTTGGCGGAAAGCCCAACGGCACCCCGCGCGAGGACGGCTTTGACATCACCGTGGCAAGCGAGATCATGGCCGTGTTCTGCCTGGCCTCCTCCATTTCCGACCTCAAGCAGCGCCTTGGCCACATCATCGTGGGCTACACCTACGACGACAAGCCCGTGACCGCCGGGGATCTGAAGGCCGTTGGCGCGATGACTGTACTGTTGAAGGACGCCCTCAAGCCGAACCTCGTGCAGACCCTCGAGGGCACGCCCGCCTTCGTGCACGGCGGCCCCTTTGCGAACATCGCCCACGGCTGCAACTCCGTGATGGCAACGCGCATGGCGCTGAAGCTTGGCGATTACACCGTGACGGAGGCCGGCTTCGGTGCGGATCTTGGCGCGGAGAAGTTTTTGGACATCAAGTGCCGCATGACCGGCTTAAAGCCCGATGCGGTGGTGGTCGTGGCCACGGTGCGCGCGCTCAAGCTGCACGGCGGACTTAAAAAGAACCAGCTGGGACAGGAGGATCTTGGCGCGCTGGAGAAGGGCATGCCGAACCTTCTGCGCCACGTGTCCAACATCAAAAACGTGTACGGCCTGCCCTGCGTGGTGGCTCTGAACCGCTTCCCCACCGACACCGATCAGGAGATCGATTTCATCATCGAAAAGTGCAAGGAGCTTGGCGTAAACACGAAGCTTTCCACCGTGTGGGCCGAGGGCAGCAAGGGCGGCGAGGAGCTGGCCCGCGAAGTCGTGCGCCTGTGTGAGGAAGAAAAGGCCGATTTCCACTTCTCGTACGATTCGGAGACCAGCATCGAGGATAAGCTTAAGGCCATCGCGACCCGCGTGTACGGCGGCAGCGGCATCACCGTGCTGCCGGAAGCCAAAAAGCAAATCAAGCGCCTGACCGAGCTGGGCTTTGACAAATTGCCCGTGTGCGTCGCACAGACCCAGTACAGCTTTTCGGACGACCCGACGAAGCTGGGCGCGCCGGAGAACTTCAAAATCACCGTGAAAAGCGTAAAGGTCTCCGCAGGCGCGGGCTTCGTGGTGGCGCTGACCGGCGACATCATGACCATGCCCGGGCTTCCCAAGGTCCCCGCCGCCGAGAGCATCGACGTGGACGACGACGGCAAGATCACCGGACTGTTCTGATCCAACAGGAAAAAGCGCGCAGCCTTCCCGAGCCGGGAGGGCTGCGTTTTTTTGAGGAAGGAAAAGGTTGCAATGCTGCATTCCAGGGTGGCTTGGAGGGGCCGCAGCCCCTCCAACTCTAATCCGCAGGGGTGGCTTTGCCGCCCCGAGGACAGCGATTTTTGTGCAGGGAGCGAAGCACAGCGGAGACGACCGGAACAAATAATCGCCTCCTTGCAGTTT
>CADBNW010000183.1 GCA_902796025.1 uncultured Eubacteriales bacterium | reverse complement strand
GTGACCGTTGTGGTCACGCCTGTCTCATATCCTTTTGAGACGGTGATTGAAACCTCAAAGCAACTTCTTTACGGAGTACGCCCCGAGCGGCTTTTTCTTATTATTCTCTTCACTCTTCTCTTTTCACTTCGTATCCCCAAAGAACCGAACCCAGCGTCTCGCCATCATCCGCCGTCGATTCCTCTTGAAACTTACCGTGAATTAATACTTCTTAACAGACAAATCAACACTCAAGGGTTTATAATAAAGTGTTGATTTGTATGCTGGAGGTAAGTCGAATGGCGCGTTGATATTTCCCGACTGCGCAGGTAAAACAGATTTTTCCGGGACGAGCTTCCGGGTCAAAACGAGGAGGCATCAACGTGCAGCATCCAGAGCTTAAGCAGGAGACGCTACGGCGCCGCACCTTTGCGATCATATCCCACCCCGACGCGGGCAAAACCACCCTTACAGAAAAGCTGCTGCTCTACGGCGGAGCGATCCGCCAGGCGGGCAGCGTCAAGGCGCGCAAGGCCGCGCGCCACGCGACCTCCGACTGGATGGAGATCGAAAAGCAGCGCGGCATCTCCGTCACGTCCAGCGCCATGCAGTTCGACTTCGACGGCTACCGCATCAACATCCTGGACACCCCCGGTCACCAGGACTTTTCAGAGGACACCTACCGCACTCTGGTCGCCGCGGACAGCGCCGTCATGCTGATCGACTGTGCAAAGGGCGTCGAGGAGCAGACCATCAAGCTTTTCAAGGTCTGCCGCATGCGCAATATCCCCATCTTTACCTTCGTAAACAAGCTGGACCGCGCGGGCAAGGATCCCTTTGAATTGATGGAGGAGCTGGAAAACGTGCTTGGCATCCGCTCCTGTCCCGTCAACTGGCCGATCGGCCAGCACGGCGACGATTTTAAGGGCGTCTATCACAGAGATACCCAGCAGATCGAGCTCTACGCCGGCGGCAACCACGGACAAAGCTTCGTGGAGGTGAAGACCGTGTCGATCGACGACCCCGCCTGCGCGGACACGATCGGCAAAACCTACTACGATAAGCTGCGCGAGGACGTGGAGCTATTGGACGTCGCGGGGGACGAGTTCGACCTTGAAAAGATCCTCTCCGGCCAGCTCACGCCCATGTTCTTTGGCAGCGCCAGCAACAACTTCGGCGTGGAGCCTTTCCTGAAGCGCTTTTTGAGCTACACCAAGTCGCCCACCCCCAGAGTGTCCGACGCGGGGCCGATCGACCCCATGGACGAAAAGTTCACGGGCTTCATCTTCAAGATCCAGGCCAACATGAACCCCGCCCACCGCGACCGCCTGGCCTTTATGCGCGTGTGCAGCGGCGTGTTTGAAAAGGGCATGACCGTGTGGCACTCGTCCTCGGGTGAAAGGATCAAGCTGGCCCAGCCCCAGCAGTTCATGGCGCAGGAGCACGAAACCGTGGAAACGGCCTATCCCGGCGACATCATCGGCCTGTTCGACCCCGGCATTTTCCGCCTCGGAGATACGCTTTGCACCGGCAGCCCCGTCCGCTACAGCGGCATCCCGCTGTTCGCGCCGGAGTTTTTCTGCCGCGTGAGCCCCGTGGACTCGATGAAGCGCAAGCAGTTTTTGAAGGGCATCCTGCAACTGTCCCAGGAGGGCGCGGTGCAGACCTTCAAGCGCCCCAACATCGGCCGCGAGGAAATGATCGCCGGCGTCGTGGGCGCGCTGCAAATGGACGTACTGGAGTACCGCTTAAAGAGCGAATACGGCGTGGAGATCACGCGGGAAAGCCTGCCCTTCCGCTTTGTGCGCTGGGTAAAGGCCTCCCCAAAGCCCGTGGATAAGCTGCGCCTGCCCTCCACCACTGTCCCGGCCAAGGACAGGGCAGACCGCGACGTACTGTTTTTTGAAAACGAATGGTCCATCCGCCTGTGCGGCGAAAACAACAAGGGCCTGGAGCTCACCGAGACCGCCGACCGCGCCGAGGCGGACGCGCTGGACATGTGACCCACCCAACAAAATTTTGCATACTGTGATAAAGAGGGTATCAGCTTGAACATCGTACGAGAGGACATCAGAAACATCGCCATCATCGCCCACGTCGACCACGGCAAGACCACTCTGGTTGACGAAATGCTGAAGCAGTCCGGCGTGTTCCGCGAAAACCAGCAGGTAAGCGACCGCGTCATGGACTCAAACGACCTGGAACGCGAGCGCGGCATCACGATCCTGTCCAAAAACACCGCCATCCACTACAAGGGCGTAAAGATCAACGTGGTGGACACCCCCGGCCACGCGGACTTTGGCGGCGAGGTGGAGCGCGTGCTCAAAATGGTGGGCGGCGTGCTGCTGCTGGTGGACTCCTTCGAGGGCCCCATGCCCCAGACCCGCTTCGTGCTCAAGAAGGCGCTGGAGCTGTCGCTGCCGGTGGTCATCGTGGTGAACAAGATGGACCGC
>CADBNW010000182.1 GCA_902796025.1 uncultured Eubacteriales bacterium | reverse complement strand
TATGCTGGCGCCCGCACGGTCAGCAGGGCGCTTATTGATTACACAACAAAAGCAACCCATACGGTTGGGCAGACTTGAATATTATAGTCTACCAAGGCCCGAAACGCAAGTGAAATCGCAAAAATTTACACAGAAATTTGAAAAACTTGTGCGTTTTCGCCTGACCAGGCACTTATCCTCTGATTGTGCTTCTGCTGCGTTCGGTTTTGGGCTTTCTTTCACGCTTTATGCGGAAAGCTACAGTCCTGCAAGATCGCCAAAGACGGCCTTTACGCGCATCGTATATTCGATTTGCGCCTGCGTTCCCTTCAGGCGCGCGCTGCTTTCAAAGATGCGGGCAAGGGAGCCGTAGTACCAGGCGTGCTGCGCGGGGTCGTGATTGTTGAACCTTTGCCACAGCGTCTCCCACAGTGCCTCGTGATCGCGCTGCATGGAGCGCATATTCGATAGCTTGTCCGCGATCGCCACGATGAGGCCAGCGTCGGAGGCCGCTTCAAATTTCTGAAGCGCTTCTTCCTTGCGGATGCGCCAGCTGTTTTCAGCCGGTATGTCCTTACGCTTGTCCTCCGTTTCCTCCTGGACGATTTCAAGAACGCGGCTTCCAAAGCGTTCGTTAAGCTGCATAGGCGACGTATCCGTATCCTCAAGCGTATCGTGAAGCACGGCGGCAGCCAGGATCTCCTCGTCATCGGTAATCCCCGCGGCGATCGCAAGCGCCTCCATCGGGTGCATGATGTAGGGCACGCCCGAGCCCTTTCGCGTGGCGCCCGCGTGCGCCTTTACCGCAAAGCAAATGGCGTCGTCAAGAAGCTTTCCCATAAGCGTTACGTCTCCCCTTCCGCTTTTTCATAAACACAAGCGGCGAAGGATCGTCTCCCTCGCCACTTGCGCTGCGATGCTTAGATGTTTTCCTTGACCTCGATGTCCGCGTAGCGGCGCATGCCGGTTCCTGCGGGGATCAGCTTGCCGAGGATGACGTTTTCCTTCAGACCCAGCAGCGGATCGTTCTTGCCCTTGATCGCGGCCTCGGTGAGCACGCGGGTCGTCTCCTGGAAGGAGGCGGCGGACAGGAAGCTGTCGGTTGCAAGCGCGGCCTTGGTGATGCCAAGCAGCACGCGCCTTGCCGTCGCAGGACGTCCGCCGGCTTCGAAGGTCTTGCGGTTCTCCTGCTCGAAGCGGTAGATGTCCACCAAAGAGCCGGGCAGAAGGTTGGTGTCGTTGGACTCCTCGATGCGCACCTTGCGCAGCATCTGGCGCACGATGACCTCGATATGCTTGTCGGCGATTTCCACGCCCTGGTCGCGGTAGACGCTTTCCACCTGGCTCACGATGTAGCGCTGCACAGCCTTGTGTCCGAGGATTCTGAGCAGCTCGTGAGGATTGATCGAGCCTTCGATCAATTCGTCGCCGGCGTTTACGTAGTCGCCTTCCTGGACCTTGAGCTTGGAGCCGTAGTTGATCGGATAGTGCTTGGTCTCGCTGTCCGCGTCCTCGCCCTGGATGACGATTTCGCGCTTTTTCTTGTTGTCCTGCGGCAGATGTACAAAGCCGCTGATTTCGCTGAGCACCGCTTCCTTTTTGGGCTTGCGGGCCTCGAACAGCTCCTCAACGCGGGGAAGACCCTGGGTGATATCCTCGCCGCTGGCTACGCCGCCGGAGTGGAAGGTACGCATGGTAAGCTGCGTGCCAGGCTCGCCGATGGCTTGCGCCGCAATGATGCCGACCGCCTCGCCGACCTCGACCATGGCGCCGTTGGACATATCCGCGCCGTAGCAGCGGGCGCAGATGCCGTTGTCGCACTGGCAGGTGAGGACGGAACGGATCTTGACCTCGGTCAGGTCGCTCTTTGCGATCCTGCGGGCGATGTCGTAGGTGATGAGCTCGTTGGTGTGCACGTAGACTTCACCGGTCACGGGATCCACGACGTCCTGCGCAGCGACGCGGCCGCGGATGCGATCCTCCATGTTCTCGATGACAGCGCCTTCGGCCTTGGTGATGTCGCCCACGAACATGCCGTCCACGTTCAGGCCGCGCGATTCGAAGCAGTCCTTCTCGCGGATGATGTTCTCCTGGGAAACGTCCACCAGACGGCGGGTCATGTAACCGGAGTCTGCGGTACGAAGTGCCGTATCGGCCAGGGATTTACGGGAGCCGTGAGAGCTGATGAAGAACTCAAGCACGCTCAGGCCTTCGCGGAAGTTTGCCTTGATGGGCAATTCGATGGTTTTGCCGGAAGGCGAAGCCATCAGACCGCGGATACCAGCCAGCTGACGGATCTGACCTACGCTGCCTCGGGCACCGGAGGTTGCCATCATGTTGATGGGGTTGAAGGTGTCAAGGCTCGCCATAACTTCGTTGGTGATGTCCTTTTCGACCTGCTCCCAGAGCTTGATGACGCTGGTGTAACGCTCGTTTTCGCTAAGACGGCCGCGGCGGAACTGGGTTTCGATGTTGTGGACCTTGTCTTCCGTTTCGGCGATGATGGTCTTCTTCTTGGCGGGCACCTTGATATCCGCAACGGATACGGTCAGCGCGCCGATGGTGGAATATTTGTAGCCCATCGCCTTGACTTCGTCCAGCATCTGGCTGGTGCGGGTCACGCCGTGCACGCGGTAGCAGTCGTCCACGATCTTGGCCAGCTGCTTTTTGCCGACGACCTCGTCGATCTCCAGCAGGAACATATCGTCCACGGTTTTGCGGGGCTGATGGCCGATATCCTGCGGGATGGCTTCGTTAAAGATCACGCGACCGATGGTGGTTTCCACGACCTTGCTGTGCTCTACGCCGTCCACGGTGCGGGTCATGCGGATGCGGCACTTGGCCTGCAGGTCCAATTCTCCGCAGTCGTAAGCCATCTTGGCTTCGTCAACGTCGGTAAAGAGCTTGCCTTCACCCTTTGCGCCCTCGCGGATGATGGTCAGGTAGTAGCAGCCAAGCACCATGTCCTGGGTGGGGCAAACGACGGGCTTGCCGTCCTGGGGCTTTAGGATGTTGTTGGCCGCCAGCATCAGGAAGCGGGCCTCGGCCTGCGCCTCCATGGACAGAGGCACGTGGATTGCCATCTGGTCGCCGTCGAAGTCGGCGTTGAAGGCGGTACAGCAAAGCGGGTGAAGCTTTAAGGCTTTGCCCTCTACCAGTACCGGCTCAAAGGCCTGGATGCCCAGACGGTGCAGCGTAGGCGCGCGGTTGAGCATAACGGGATGCTCCTTGATGACCTCTTCCAGCACGTCCCACACGGCGGGGTTTTGGCGCTCCACGGCGCGCTTTGCGCTTTTTACGTTGGAGGCAGCGCCGCTTTTTACAAGCTTCTCCATGACGAAGGGCTTGAAGAGCTCCAGGGCCATTTCCTTGGGCAGACCGCACTGGTACATTTTGAGGGAAGGCCCTACCACGATAACGCTTCGGCCGGAATAGTCGACGCGCTTGCCCAGCAGGTTCTGGCGGAAGCGTCCCTGCTTACCGCGCAGAAGGTCGCTCAAGCTCTTGAGCTGTCTTCCGCCGGCGCCTGTTACGGGGCGGCCACGCCGTCCGTTGTCGATCAGCGCGTCCACAGCCTCCTGCAGCATGCGCTTTTCGTTGCGGGTGATGATTTCGGGCGCGCCCATGGCCAGCATCCTTTTGAGCCTGTCGTTGCGGTTGATGACGCGGCGATACAGGTCGTTAAGATCGGCAGTAGCGTAGCGGCCGCCGTCCAGGGGCACCATGGGGCGCAGCTCGGGCGGGATGACGGGCAGTACGTCCAGCACCATCCACTCGGGCTTGTTGCCGCTGGTCCTGAACGCCTCGACCACCTCAAGGCGCTTTACGATCTGCTGCTTTTTCTGGCTGTCGGCTTCGCGGGTGCCGGGCTCGGCAACGCCTGCGCGGCGCGCGGCCTTCTTTTCATCGCTTTCGCGCAGCGCGGCCTTTTTGGCGATCTTGTCGAGCTCGCCGCGCAGCTCTTCAGCAAGCGCGTCCAGGTCGATCTCGCGCAGCATTTCACGCACGGCCTCGGCGCCGATGCCCACGCGGAACTCGGTCTTGCCGTAGGTCTCGCACATTTTCTGGTACTCGGCCTCGGTCAGCACCTGATGCTTTTCAAGCGAGGTGGTGCCGGGATCGAGCACGATATAGCTGGCATAGTAAAGGACCTGCTCGAGCGTTCTGGGACTCATCTTGAGCAAGGTGCTCATGCGGCTGGGGATGCCCTTAAAATACCAGATGTGGCTTACCGGGGCGGCCAGCTCGATGTGTCCCATGCGCTCGCGGCGGACCTTGGACTTTGTGACCTCGACGCCGCACTTATCGCAGATGACGCCTTTGTAGCGCGTGCGCTTGAACTTTCCGCAGCTGCACTCCCAGTCCTTCGTGGGGCCAAAGATGCGCTCGCAGAAAAGGCCGTCGCGCTCGGGCTTGAGGGTTCTGTAGTTTATGGTTTCCGCTTTGGTTACTTCGCCATGGGACCACTGACGGATCTTCTCCGGCGAGGCCAGGCCTATTTGTATGGAATCAAGGTTAGTCAGCTCAAACAAATCAGCTCTCCCCTTTCACTTGCACAAGCGCTGCTTAGTTAAGGTCGTCGTTGTCGTCGGAGTCAATTCCATTTTCGATGTCGTCAAGCTCCGAATCGTCTGGCTCCATGTCGTCGAAATCGTCGCCGTCGTCGAGGCCGTCGCCCAGGTCGAAATCACCAAGGCCGCCGTCGCCGTCGTCCAGACCGTCGTCGATCTCACCAAGGGAATCCATGTCGTCGATCTCCAGTCCTTCGAGGTCGAAGTCCTCGCCGGCGCCCTCATCGTCCTCTCTGCTGTCGGAAGGCATGGTGCCCGCGGTCAGCTCCTGCTTGAACTCGCTGTCGGGCTTCATGTCCTCGTCCTCCAGCTCGCGCAGGATGATCTCTTCCTTGTCGCGGGTGAGCACCTTGATGTCGAGGCCCAGGGACTGCAGTTCCTTGATCAGGACCTTAAAGCTCTCAGGCACGCCGGGCTCAGGGATGTTCTCGCCCTTTACGATGGCTTCGTAGGTCTTTACGCGGCCGACGACGTCGTCGCTCTTTACGGTCAGGATCTCCTGCAATACGTGGCTTGCGCCATAGGCCTCAAGGGCCCACACTTCCATTTCGCCGAAGCGCTGGCCGCCAAACTGCGCCTTGCCGCCCAGAGGCTGCTGCGTGACCAGAGAGTAGGGACCGGTGGAACGGGCGTGGATCTTGTCGTCCACGAGGTGGTGGAGCTTGAGCATGTACATATAGCCCACGGTTACCGGATTGTCGAAGCGGTTGCCGGTGCGGCCGTCGTACACCCAAAGCTTGCCTTCAGGGTTGATGCCGATTTTGTCGTACTGGATGCAGGCCCTTCCCTTTTCGTCAAACAGCGGGCCGGGCCCTACCTGAGAGGCCTGGGTGAGGGCCTGATGGATGTCCTCGTCGATCGCGCCGTCAAAGACAGGCGTTGCGACGTGCCAGCCGAGCGCCCTTGCCGCAAGACCCAGGTGCACCTCGAGCACCTGACCGATGTTCATTCGGGAAGGCACGCCCAGGGGGTTCAGCACGATGTCGAGCGGCGTACCGTCTGCCAGGAAGGGCATGTCCTCCTGCGGCAGGATGCGGCTTACGACGCCCTTGTTTCCGTGACGGCCCGCCATCTTGTCGCCCACGGAGATCTTTCTCTTCTGGGCGATGTAGACGCGAACCATGCGGTTTACGCCGGGGCTCAGTTCGTCGTGGTTTTCGCGGGTGAAGATCTTTACGTCCACAACGATGCCGAATTCACCGTGCGGCACGCGCAGGGAGGTATCCCTGACCTCGCGGGCCTTATCGCCGAAAATGGCACGCAGCAGGCGCTCCTCTGCGGTGAGCTCGGTTTCGCCCTTGGGCGTCACCTTGCCGACCAGTATATCGTTTGCGCGCACTTCCGCGCCGATGCGGATGATGCCGCGCTCGTCCAGATCCTTTAAGGCGTCCTCGCCGACGCCGGGGATGTCGCGGGTGATCTCTTCGCTGCCGAGCTTGGTGTCGCGGGCCTCGGACTCGTACTCCTCGATGTGGATGGAGGTGTAAACATCGTCCTTTACAAGGCGCTCGTTGATCAGAACGGCGTCCTCGTAGTTGTAGCCCTCCCAGGTCATAAAGCCGATCAGGACGTTCTTGCCCAGAGCGATCTCGCCTTCGTCGGTGGAGGGGCCGTCCGCCAGCACCTGGCGCACGTTGACCTCTTCGCCCTCGCTTACCACGGGATGCATGTTGATGCAGGTGCCCTGGTTGGAGCGGGCAAACTTGCTGAGCCTGTAGGTAAATTCGTCACCGTTATCGTCGCGGATGCGGATCTCGTCCGCGGTCACGCGGGACACGATGCCCTTGTGCTTGCTAAGCAGCACCACGCCGCTGTCGCATGCGGCCTTGTATTCGATGCCGGTACCTACGACGGGGGCCTCGGGCTTGAGCAGCGGAACGCCCTGGCGCTGCATGTTGGAGCCCATCAGAGCGCGGTTGGCGTCGTCGTTCTCAAGGAAGGGGATCATACCGGTGGCGATGGAGATCAGCTGGCGGGGGCTTACGTCGATGTAATCGACGCGGCTTCTGTCGACCTCGATGATCTCTTCCCTGCGGCGCACGATCACGCGCTCCTTGAGGAAACGGCCTTCCTCGTCCAGAGGCTCGGTGGCCTGCGCGATGACGTAACGGTCCTCTTCGTCTGCGGTCATGTAGACGATCTCGTCTGTGACCTTGCCGGTTTCCTTGTCGATGCGGCGATAGGGTGCCTCGATAAAGCCGTATTCGTTGATCCTTGCGTAGGTCGCCAATGAGCCGATCAGACCGATGTTCGGACCTTCAGGCGTCTCGATCGGGCAGATGCGGCCATAGTGGGAGTAGTGCACGTCGCGGACAGCGAAGCTTGCGCGGTCGCGGTTCAAGCCACCGGGGCCCAGAGCTGACAGACGGCGCTTGTGGGTAAGCTCGGCAAGGGGGTTGGGCTGATCCATAAACTGGCTCAGCTGCGAGGAGCCGAAGAACTCCTTGATGACGGCAGTCACCGGGCGGATGTTGATCAGATCCTGCGGGCGGACCTTCTCGACATCCTGGATGCCCATGCGCTCGCGGATGACGCGCTCAAGGCGGGCAAGACCCACGCGGATCTGGTTTTGCAGAAGCTCGCCCACGCTGCGCAGACGGCGGTTGCCCAGATGGTCGATGTCGTCGATGGTGCCGATGCCGTAGAACAGGCCGAACTGGTAGCTGACAGAGGAAATGATGTCGCTGCGCGTGATGTGGCGCGGTACCAGGTCGTTGATGTTGTCGTTCAGGGTCTTGTTGAAGTCGAGACCCTCGGCCTTGATCTTCTCAAGCAGGGGGATCAGCACGCCCAGGTCCACGCGCTCGCGGGGCTTAAAGACGCTTTCGTCCCACGCGTCCAGCATTTCGGGATCGTAGGAAGCCAGGAACTCGCCAAGAAAGGCGGTATTGTTGCCGACGACCTTGAAGACGTGACCGTCTGCAAGCACGCGCACGGCATTGATGCCCGCGTTCTGGATGGCCTCGGCGGCTTCCGCGGAGATCACCTTGCCCTCTTCGGCCAGGACCTCGCCGGTGTAGGGGTTGCTGATGGTCTCAGCGGCCTCCATGCCGGTGATGCGGCGCGCGATGGCCAGCTTTTTATTGAACTTATAGCGGCCTACGTGGGCAAGGTCGTACCTCTTGGGATCGAAGAAGGTATTATAGATGAGGGTCCTGGCGCTGTCCACAGACGGCGGCTCGCCGGGACGGAGCTTGGCGTAGATCTCAACCAACGCTCTGTCGCTGCGGGAGAACATATGCTCCCCCATGCCCTCGTCGGTGTCCTTGGAAAGGGTAGCGCTTACGCGCTCGTCGTCGCCGAGCAGCTCGCGGATCTCGGTATCGCTCTCAACGCCCATGGCGCGAAGCAGCACCGTAGCCGGGATCTTTCTTGCGCGGTCGACCCTTGCGTATACGACGGAGTTGGAATCGGTATCGTACTCGATCCACGCGCCGCGGTTAGGGATGATCTGGGAGGAGTACAAAAACGCGCCGCTTTTATCGATGGTGCGATCAAAGTACACGCCGGGAGAGCGCACGAGCTGGGAAACGATGACGCGCTCCGCACCGTTTATGATAAAGGTGCCGTAATCGGTCATCACAGGGAAATCGCCCATGTACACGTCGGTTTCCTTGATCTCGCCCGTAGAACATACGGTAAGGCGCACGCGCACCTTGAGCTGGGTGGCGTAGGTGCAGTCCCTCTCCTTGCAGCGCTCCACGCTGTATTTGGGGGTTTCATCCAGGGTATAATCTACAAACTCAAGCTTTATGCTGTTGTTGTAGTCGCTGATGGGCGAAACGTCATCCAGCGCCTCTCTCAGGCCGACCTTGAGAAAGTGCTGGTAGGAATTCTTCTGAACCTCGATCAGATCCGGTACGGCCAACGCTTCTTCCACGCGGGCAAAGCT
>CADBNW010000181.1 GCA_902796025.1 uncultured Eubacteriales bacterium | reverse complement strand
GGCCGAGAGCGACGCCATCACCATCATCGGCGGCGGCGACAGCGCGGCTGCGGTCAACCAGATGGGTCTGGGCGACAAGATGAGCCACATCTCCACCGGCGGCGGCGCTTCTCTCGAGTTCCTCGAGGGCAAGGTGCTTCCCGGCGTTGCGTGCCTGAATGACAAATAATCCATAAAACCAAACGAGCTCCGGCGGATGTTCGTCCGCCGGATTTCATGAGTATCAGGAGGACAATCCCATGCGTAAACCCATCATCGCAGGCAACTGGAAAATGAACAAGACGCCCGACGAAGCCGTGGCGCTGGTAAACGAGCTCAAGCCCCTGGTAAAGGACGCCAAGTGCGACGTCGTGGTGTGCGTGCCCGCCGTGTGCTTTGCGGCGCTTCGCCCCCTGCTCAAGCGCGGCACCAAGATCAAGCTTGGCGCGCAGAACGTGCACTTCGCCGAAAAAGGCGCCTACACCGGCGAGCTCTCCGCCGACATGCTGAAGGCCAGCGGCGTTGAGTACGTCATCATCGGCCACTCCGAGCGCCGCCAGTACTTTGGCGAGACGGACGAGACCGTGAACAAGCGCACCGTGGCCGCCGTGAAGGCCGGCCTCAAGCCCATCGTGTGCGTGGGCGAGAATCAGGCGCAGCGCGAAGCCGGCTACACCGACACGCTGGTTGCCTACCAGACGCTGATGGCGCTTACCGGCCTTACCAACGAAGAGGTCGAAGGCATCGTGATCGCCTATGAGCCAGTGTGGGCCATCGGCACCGGCCTCACCGCCACCGACGAGCAGGCCAACGAGACCATCGGCGTGATCCGCCAGGCCATCGCCGGCAAGTACGGCAAGAAGACCGCCCAGAAGGTCCGCATCCAGTACGGCGGCTCCATGAAGCCCTCCAACGTGGCCGGCCTCATGGCCCAGCCCGAGATCGACGGCGGCCTGATTGGCGGCGCGTCCCTCAAGGCCGAGGATTTCAGCAAGGTCGTAAATTACTGATAAGACTCTTTGGCGCGCCCGGGAAACCGGGCGCATTTTGATTTACGGAAAAACAATCAAGGAGCAGGAGGGATGCATATGAAAATATCGACCTCTCCCAACCACGGCATCGCCGCGGGGCTGAGCGTCAGGGAAAGCCTGCGCACGATGAAGCAGGCGGGCTTTGACGGGATCGACTTAAGCTTTTGCGAGTGGATGGACGAGCCGGAAAAGTATCTGACCCGCGAGTGGACGAACCGCGTAACGGAGATAGCGCACATCGCGCGGGAGGAGGGGCTTGAAATCGCCCAGGGGCATTTGCCCTACTATCCCGGCCATCTGGAAAATCCCGGCGACGGCAGCGCCAAAGCGTTTTGTGACGAGTGGATGCCGCGGTATCTTCACGGGCTTGAAGCCGTGGGCCTTACCCGCTGCCCCATCGTGGTCGTCCATCCGATGTACCAGTTTGAAGGGCTAACTGCTACCGTGGACGCAAACGCGTACATCATCTCGCAGATGCTGCCGGCCCTTCGGGACGCGGGCGCGCGCCTGGCGGTGGAAAACACCTTTATCCGGCGGGAGAAAAAGTATGTGCCCTGCTTTATCGAGCGGGCGGAGACCATCGCCGGGATCGTGGACGCGGTGAACGATCCGCTGGTGGGCGTGTGCATGGACACGGGGCACGCCAACATCTTCCGCTTTGACATCTGCTATTTTGCAAAAACGCTTGGAAAGCGCCTTTACTGCCTGCACGTAAATGGCAACGCGGGCGAGGACGAGCACGCCATTCCCCTGACCATCTCCGGCTGGACAGAGCGCATGGACTTTAAAGCCTTTGGCGAGACGCTGAAGGAGATCGGCTATACTGGCTGGTACAATCTGGAGGTTTCCGGCGGGCGCTTCCCCAAGGAGGCGGCTAGGCCGTTTTACGAATACGCCGCCATCGTGGCAAGGCATCTGGCAAAAGGGGAAATTCAGTGAGGAGTTAGGAATTAGGAGTTAGGAGTTGAGGAGGAAATCGCTGCGCGATTTCTGTGATTTAAGCGTAACGCAAGCTTTTTCAGAGCCGAAGACATACGGGAATCGCGGGAAAAATTCTTCTGACAGGCGAACCGTTCTGCTTCATTCAAAGCTTTGCAAAGCAAAGCTTCCGAAACTCCTCACTCCTCACTCCTCACTCCTAACTCCCAACTCATTCCTCTCCTCTTCATTTCTCATCAATCACTCAACATAAGGAGGATCCCAATGAACCCCGGCGACATTCTTCACGGTTTTGAACTAAGGTATTCGCAGCCGCTGCCCGAGATCAAGGCCACGCTGCACCGCTTCACCTATCAGAAAAACGGAGCGGACACCATCTGGCTGGAGCGCGACGACGACAACAAGTCCTTTGGCATCGCCTTTCGCACCGTGCCCAGCGACGACACCGGCGTTTTCCACATTTTGGAGCACTCGGTGCTGAACGGTTCTGAAAAGTACCCCCTGCGCGAGCCCTTCGTAGATCTGCTCAAAAGCTCTCTGGCTACCTTCCTAAACGCCATGACCTTCCCGGACATGACGATGTATCCCGTGTCCTCCCGAAACGACAAGGATTTTCTGAATCTGATGGACGTATACATGGACGCGGTGCTGCATCCGCTATCCCTGCACGATCCCCACTCCTTCCGCCAGGAGGGCTGGCACTACGAGCTGGAAAGCCCCGAGGGCGAGCTTACGATAAACGGCGTCGTGTTCAACGAGATGAAGGGCGCCTATACCTCGCAGGACGAGCTGATCCGCGACAGGATCAACCGCCTGATGTTCCCGGATACCTGCTACGGCAAGGACTCCGGCGGCGACCCGGATCACATCCCGGAGCTGACGTACGAAAACTACCTCGCAAACCACCGCCGCTTCTATCATCCCTCCAATTCCTACATCTTTTTGGACGGCAGCGTGGATCTGGACGCCGCGTTTGCAAAGCTGGACAGCTTTTTGAAGGACTACGAGCGCATCGATCCCGATTCCGAGATCGCGCTGCAAAAGCCCGTGAACCCCGCAGAATGCACGGCCTACTATCCCATCGGCGAGGAGGACGACGACGAAGGCAAGGCGCTGCTTGGCCGCGGCTGGGTGTATGGCTGCTTTGACGAGTACGAAAAGAACCTTGCGGTTTCGGTGCTGACCGACGTGCTGGCGGGCTCCAACGACGCGCCCCTCACCCGCGCGCTGCTGGAAAAGGGCCTGTGCGAGGACGTGTCGCTGGAAAGAAGCGAGGGCGGCAAGCAAAGCTATGTGCGGCTGATCCTCAAAAACTGCGACCCCGCCAAAAAGGATGAGATCTGGGCGCTGGTGGACGAGACCCTGTGCCGCCTGGCGCAGGAGGGGCTGGACAAAAAGCGCATCCGCTCCGAGCTGAGCAGGCTGGAGTTTTTGAACCGCGAAAAGGACTTTGGCGGCCTGTCCAAGGGACTGGTGTACGGCATCGACGCCATGAACAGCTGGCTTTACGGCGGAGATCCCGCTCAGGCCCTGCAAACCGAAATGCTGTTCAAGCCCTTGAACGACATGGTGGACGCGGGTGGCTTTGAAGCGCTGCTGAAGGAAGTGCTGATCGACTGCGGCCACACGGCCAGGGTCGTCATGCTGCCCTCCAAAACCATGGCGGAGGAAAAGCGCGCCGCCGAGCAAAAGCGTCTTGCGCAGTTGAAGGCCAGCTGGTCGCCCGAGCGCGTAAAGCAGACCATCGACGAGTTTAAGGCGCTGCGCCTGCGCCAAAGCCAGCCCGATACCCCCGAGCAGCAAGCAAAGCTGCCAAGGCTCAGCCTCACGGACATTCCCAAAGACCGCCAGCCCCTGCCCTGCAAGATCACAGAGTTTGAAGGCCGCACGATGCTGCTCGAGGACATCGACACCTCCGGCATAAGCTACCTTAACCTGTACTTCTCTCTTGCCGATTTTGACGCGCAGGAGCTTAGCCGCGCGGCGATCCTCACCCCGCTGATCGGCAATATCGCCACCGAAAACTACGACGTAGCAGCGCTGCGCAGCGAGACCAACGAAAAGCTTGGCCGCTTTGCGGTGCACACCCAGGTGTTCTCCGGCGCAAAGAAATACGGCGCGTACGCGTGCGTCACCATCGCGGTGCTGGAGTCTCACAAGGAAGATGCGGTCCGGCTGGTGGACGAGATTTTGAACCGCAGCCGCTTTGAGGACGAGGTGTACATCCTGAACCTTCTGCGCCAAAGCCGCATCGGCCTGGAGCAGCGCGTGATGATGAGCGGAAACGCCTTTGCCTCCATCCACGCAGCCGCCGCGTTCAGCCCTGCCTTCGCGCTGCACGAAGCCGTGGGCGGCATGGGCATGCTGAGGCAACTGCAGAAGGAAGAAAAGGAATTCGGTGCCGAAAGCCTTGGCTGGATGAAGGACATGGCCGGGCGCATCTTCTCCAAAGCGCGTTTGACCCTCAACGTAACCGGCGCGCTGGACGAGGACTGGGTGCGCGGGATCGTAGGCGTGCTGCCCGCTTCCCCGATGGGCAAGGCCGTGCAGCCGGTTTTGGAAACCAGGCTCGGCTGCGGCTACCTCATTCCCTCCCAGATCGGCTTTGCAGCCCGAAGCGCGCAGCTTGCCCCGCAAAGCCGGGGCGCGGCGCTGGTGGCCTCCCAGTTGCTGACTTACGACTTCTTGTGGAACGAGGTGCGCGTTAAGGGCGGCGCTTACGGTACGCGCCTGAGCGTAAGCGACAGCGGCGTGCTGTCTGCGACCTCCTACCGCGATCCCAGCGCTGCGCAGTCGCTTGAAACCTTCCTGCGCACCGCGCAGGCGCTGCGCGACGTCTGCGAAAGCGACGCCGACCTTACGCAGTACATCATCAGCACCATCGGTAACATCGACCCGCTGCGCACGCCCGTGACCACCGCCGCCGAGGCCGCTGCCATGTACTTTGGCGGCACCACCGAGGAGGACAGAAGCCGCACCTGGCAGCAGGTGCTTTCGACCGGCAAAAAGGAGCTGTGCGCCTTTGCGGACGAACTGCAAAAGGGACTTGACACTTCCAACCTCTGCGTCGTCGGCGGCAAGGAAGCCCTGGACGCCTGCGGCGATAAGCTGAAGAGCATCGAGTCGGTACAGTAAGCCTGAAAGGCGCGCGTTTAAGCGCGGTATCCTATAAGATTGCTTCCCCTTTGCCGCTGAAGGCGGAAAAAGGGAAAGCGGCCAAGGAACAAAACAAGGGCGTTTCATCCGCATATCCTGCGAGTGAAACGCCCTTTTCAGTGGTGTTTGAAAGAAGCTGCTGAAGCGATTCAGTGTGTCTATAGAAAAACCGGACGGCTTTGGCCGCCCGGTTTTTGCGTTTTAGCTTGGTTTATTCGATAAAGTCCAGTTCGTCGCCTTCGGCGTCCTCATCCCAGACGATGTTCTCCTCTTCGCCGAAGTAGGATTCCAGGATCGTCTGGCTCCAGGTCACGTGGCCGTTTACGTCGTAATGCTGAAGCTGGTTGGTGAAGAAGTCGAAGTAGATGTTGGAGTAGATCGGGATGGTGGGCAGTACCTCGTTGTAGCGCTCCTGGAAGGAGACCCACTTGGAGACGTAGTCGAACACATCCTGCGGATCGGTCTTGCGCATGTTGACCGCGCGCCAGTAGAGATCCTCGTCGTCGGAGTAAGTGTTGTTCCAGATCTCGTGATTGGCGGTCTTGTCTGCGGAGTAGGTGATGGAGGGATCGACCACGACGTGGAAGTTGGTGGCCAGGTAGATCATATCGGTGGTGCGCTCGGTTTCGCGGTAGTAGGAGCGCAGCAGATCCTCCATCTCGGTGGGCACGAGCTCCAGGGTGATGCCGCAGGCGTTGAGGTTATCGATGAAGTTCTCCTGCAGGGTATCGATGATGTGATTGCCCGCGGGGTACATCATGGAAAGCTCCAGAGAAACCAGTTCGCCGTCGATCATCTTGCAGCGCACTTCGTCCTTCTCGGGATCGTACTTTTCGCCCGCCTTGTTCAGCGTCCAGCCCGCGTCGTCCAGCAGGGCGTTGGCCTTGTCGGTGTCCACGGTGTAGTGGGTGAGGTTGTCAAGGGTCAGGGTCTCCCAGGCGGCGACCATCTTGTCGTACTCCTCGTCGGAGGTGGCGTACATGTTGGCGTGCTTTGCCCACTCCTCAAGGTCTTCCTTGCTGTGGGTGCCGTCCTCGATCATGTTGATGGGGTACTCGAGGCGGCCCGTGCAGATCATGTACTCCCACTGCTCCATGCCATAGTAGCCGTTTACCACGACGCCGTAGCTGTCGCAGTAAGCCTGCGTGAGGGCCTCTCTGTCCATGCACCAGGCCAGCGCCTGACGCACCTGCATCTCGTGCACGGTGGGCCAGTCATAGCTGAAGGTGAGGAAGGCAAGGCCGATCCTGGGGTAGTTGGTGGAGGTGATGTTGCTAAGGTCGGGCCCTTCGACGGCTTCCTCTTCGTCCTCTTCGGCGAAGGGATCGTCTTCCTCGGCAAAGGGATCGACTTCGACAGCGTCGGTCGGGGTTTCTTCAAGCCCTTCGAGACCTTCTTCGCCCTCCAGAGGTTCTTCCTCGGCTGGGGTGACGCCCAGGCACGCGTTGATGGCGGGGCCGTAGACCACCTTGTTGACCAGGTGGAATTTGCCGGAGGCAAGGTCCTCAGCCAGGGTGTCGTTGTCCGCCACGGTGTAGGAGATCTTTTCGATGGTGGGCTTTACAAGGTACATGGGATTTTCGTTGCCGTCTGCGTCTACGCGGTCTACCTGGATGTAGTTGGGGCCCTTGATGGTGCCGACCATGGAGCCGGTGCCGGTGTAGTTGGCAATGTCATAGTAGAAGTTATCGGGCAGCGTGCTGTATACCCAGGCGCCCTTGAAGTATTCGTTGATCTCGAAGTGCGCAGTCTCGTAATCGTAATCGGTGAGCACGTAGGGACCGGAGGATACCGCGGGATGGGAATTGTAGCCCGTCTCGGGATCCAGGATGGTTTCCTTCAGAAGCTCGGCGGTGTAGATGGGCTCCTCGATGGTGGTATCTTCGTTGCCGATATAGACGCCGTAGCCGTAGCCGTCGCCAAGATCCATGGCGCCGTTTGCGTAGACCTTGCAGCCAGGAGCGATGACGTGGATGGGATAGGGCACGCACAGCAGCAGGCCCGTCTCAAAGAAGTAGGGCAGGAACTGATGGTCCAGGATGATGACCAGCTGACGCTCGTCGATCACGCCCACGCCCTCGAGGTAGGGGGTTTTGCCGGTGATGTAGTTATCGTAGCCCAGGATGTGCTCCGCGCGGTAGATCTTGCCGCCGATCTCCTCGATCTGGGGAGACATCATGAGCAGGAGGGAAAACGCGTAGTCCCATGCGGTGATGGGAGTGCCGTCGGAATAATACAGATCGTCGTAGAGGCCAAGGTAGTAGTAGTGGTTGCCCACGTCGTCGGTGGCCATTTCTACGGTTTCAACTACGGATTCGTCGATCAGGTAGACGCCCTGATTCTGATCCCAGTTGACGAGGTTGTAGCCGTGGATGAGGGCGCGCACGTCGATGTCCGCGGTGTTGTTGCCGAACATCTCCGTAAAGAAATCGCCCTTGGTGATAGTGGGGTTGCCCACGCGCAGCTCATCGGGATATTCCACCGGTTCGCTGCTGTCCTCCTGGGCAGGCTCGTCGTCAAGGAACAGGTCCTCGGCGGTCGCCGGCAGGCTGAAGGCCGCAAACACAAGCACCAGCGCCAACAGAAGGGACAGGTACTTTTTAAGGCTGTGTTTCATGATACGCTATCTCCTTATCTTTTTTCGCGCAGCCCCAGGCTCTCGCCCGGGGGCCTCGCTCCCGCCCCCTCCCCCTTTGGGGAGGAAGGGGCGGGCGGCTGTATGCTTTAGTCGAAGCAATCGCCCACGTGGTTGATGACGACCTCGATTCCCAACGGTACCGGAGGCTCCTCGATGATAATCGTCGGGTTGTACGGCGGACGGTAGCTGTTGGTGAAGATCGTAGTGTCTCCGACCTTGTTGACGCCGGTCTGCCTGTACATGAGCACCGTCTGCTCGCTCCAGGTGTAGTTGATCTCGTTGCCGTTCTCGTCGAACCTGGGCAGGTTGTTCACCGTCACCGACCAGTTGTTGGCCGCGTTCAGCACGTAGCTGTCGCCGTTGGACAGCGTCACGCGCAGGCTCGCGGGCCTTCTGCCGTAGGCATTGTTGTCATCGTCCCAAACCTTGACCACCGAAGAGCTGGTGATGACCGGCGTGTGGGTGTTGACAAATACCGTGGCGTTGCCCATGGTGGACTGCCTGGTGAGCGTGTAGCCCGGGATGGCTTCCTCAGTCCAGGTGTAGACGATGGGCTCGGTGCCTCTGTAGGCGATAAGGCCGGTGATCTCAGCCGTCCAGTTGTTGGCTTCGTTCAGGTACACATCCTGTACCGGTTCGCCGTCAGCAAGCAGGGTGGCCTTGAGGGTCGCGGGTCTTACGCCCTCGATGTTGTCCATGTCGTTCCAGATCTTCATGACCGCCGCCGAGGTGCCGATGATCGTGTAGTTGTTGATCAGGGTCGCCGTGGTGGTCTCGCCGTGCACAACGGTCGCTCTGAGAGCTGTTACAGAGGTGTTGTTCAGCCTTACGTTGACCGCGATGAAGGGCGCGTTGGTCTCGTAGATCGTGTATTCACCGATGACCATGTTCTCAAGCACGTAAGCGCCGTCCTCGAACATGTCGTAGGTGATGTCCGCAGAGTAGCCGTTGGGGCCATCGATGTGGAACGTCAGGTCGCTGAAGTCGGCCAGGTTCGGGATGTTGAAGGTCTTCTCGATGATCAGCGTGCCAAGCAGCTGCTCGTAGACGTTCTTCAGCAGC
>CADBNW010000180.1 GCA_902796025.1 uncultured Eubacteriales bacterium | reverse complement strand
GCTTGCGTTTCAGGCGTTTTTTGCTTATCTTCCATCGCTTTTTTCATCCTTTTTCGCTTGTACTTCATTTTATTCCTCGGAAAGCATCTTGCTTATCACCTGACCCATGTACTCCATCATGGTGATCACGCGGCGGTAATTCATGCGCGTGGGTCCGATGATGCCCAGCGTGCCGTTGCCGTGGGGACCGACTCTGTAGGTCGCGGTCACCAGGGAGCAGTTTCTCAGGGCCTCCATTTCGTTTTCGCTGCCGATGCGGATGGAGATCTCCACTCCCCCGCTCTTTTTGAGCATGCCGGCCAGCCTGTCCTTGCTTTCAAAGATCGAAAGAAAGCTCTTGGCCTTTTCGATGTCGCTGTACTCCGGGTAGTTCAATAGCTTCGTCGTGCCGCCCACGACCACGTCCTCCGGCGCATCCTCGGTGAGCTTTTCCTCCATCACCTTCATCACGCCGCCAAGGAGCCTGCGGTTGAGCGACATATCCCGAAACACCCGGGAGAAGATCTGCCGCACCTCTTCCAGCGTGTGCCCCTCAAGCTCGCGCGTGAGCATTTCACTTAAGCTGAAAAGACTTTGGCTGGAGATGTCGTTTGGCACCTGGATGAGCGCGTCCTTCATGATGCCCGCGCTGGTCACCACGATCATAAGGGCCGTGCCCTCCGTGACGGGCACCAATTGCACGCGCTTGATGCGCAGCGTTTGGATGCGCGGGGCGACGATCACCGAGGTGTACTGCGTGACGTCCGCCATCACGTCCGCCGCGGCGCGGATGATGTCCTCCACCTGTCCGCTGCGCTTTCTGATGTATTCCTCAATGCGCTGCTTTTCCTCGGGACTGATCTCGTCAGAGGCCAGGAGCTGATCCACATACAGCCTGTAGGCCTTGTCGCTTGGCACGCGCCCGGCGGAGGTGTGCGGCTGCGCAAGGTAGCCAAGCTCCTCCAGGTCGCTCATTTCGTTTCGGATCGTGGCGGGGGAAAAGCCCACGCCGGATTTGCGCGATATGGTGCGCGAGCCCACAGGCATCGCGGTAACGATGTAATCATCAATAATGGCCTTGAGGATCTTGAATTTTCTTTCGTCAAGTACCATGGTTCCGCCTCCCTTCGCTCGCCTGTCTTTTTGGTCGTTAGCACTCATTAAGGTCGAGTGCTAATTTCTGTGCATAGATTAGCACTCTCACCCCTCGTTTGTCAATACCCCTTCACACATTTTATTGTTAAAGTTAAAAGAACCCCTCCTGCCGGGGTGGGCAGGCCCTTGGGCGGGATATCGCTCTGTCCGGTCAGTGCGTTCCTTCCACGGCTGCGCCGCCCGCTTTTTGCGATTTTTTGCGCGTTTTTCTTGCGCCGCGCCTCGCTATCGTATATAATAAGGTGGGAAAGGATGATAGAAAATTTAGTGGAGGGCGTATGCGCGAATATCCCTTTGAATGTGAGGACTTTGACGCCAGGATGCGCGAGCTGGGCTTTAGCGGCTGGGGCATGATCGAAACCAGTCAGATCGTGTTCCACCCGGAGGTTCGCCACATGTGCGAGGTGAACCGCTGCGGACAGTATGCAAAGACCTGGGCCTGCCCGCCGGGCGTGGGCAGCTTTGAGGAATGCAGGGCAAAGTGCCTTTCCTATCCCAGGGCACTGGTGTTTGGCGGCTGCTACGAGCTGGAGGACTGCTTCGACTACGAGGGCATGCAGGCGGGGCATCGAAAATTTGCCGAGAGCTGCCGCGATCTGCACGCGCTTTTGACCGGAGAGTTTTTGCTGCTTGCAAACGAGGGCTGCCAGCGCTGCAAAAAGTGCACCTACCCGGACGCGCCCTGCCGCTTTCCGGACAAGCTTTCTCCCAGCGTGGAGGGCTACGGAGTGATGGTGTACGAACTGGCCAAGGCCGCAGGGCTGATCTATCACGAGTCCTCGGAGACGGTAAGTTACTTTGGCATGTGCTGCTTTAAGTAGAAAGCAGCATAAATAAAACACAGGGCCTTGCGCCCGAAGGAGGTCGCATGGGTATCTCATCTTTGCCAGGGCTTCGGCAAAAAGTGCTGACGATCAGCTGTCTTGCAGGCGCGCGCATGCTGTTTACTGCAGTAAATTGGGCGCTTGGCGGCTTTACGCCGCTTAACGCAGTAGTATTGCTTGTGATGCTCGCTTTGGAGGGGCTGCAGCTCGCCGGGCTTTGGATGTGCCTTAGCGAGGACAAGGCGCAAAGGGGCCTGTACATCCACTGGCTCTACGGGCGGATCGTGTACATCCTGTCCTGGGTGCTGCTGGCACTTACGGGGCTTACCACGCTGGTTATGCTTTTTAGCGCACTGGCTGGCGGAAAAGACGGACGTCAGCTGCTCGTCGTCGTTGCCGCAGCGCTTGTTACAACGTTTTTGGCCCTGGCGCTTACGTTTTATCATAAGCACCGCGCAAGGCTTGCAAAACAGCTGAGGCAAGGGGCCGTAACGCCCTCCCGCGCGCCCGAGGTCTGGACCCTTCTGTTTGCCGCTTCAAACCTTGCGATGCTGCTGTGCCAGGCGGCCGCGACCCTGCTTGCGGAGAAAGCGCCGCTTCCGGAGGGCGCGGGCAGCCTTGCGCAAAGCGCGCACGATTTCCTGCTCAGCCTGGCCCAGCCAAATCTAAGCGCCGTGCAGCATGCGATACAGTTTGTTGCAAGCGCTTTGCTGATCGCTACTCTGCTTGTCGTATGCGCGCTTTTCAAAAGCGTGCGCATCAACGCGCCGCTGCTTCAAGCGCCGCCGCATAAAAAGAGGAAACATAAATGAAGACATTGGAGCTAAGCCTAACGGGCACGCCCTACGAGAAGGGCATTACGCACGGCAGCGCCGCGCGCGCGCAGGTACTAAGGAGCCTTGAAACCTACAAGACCCGCTACCAGCGCCAAAGGCACATCAGCTGGGAGGATGCAAAGCGCATCGCCCGGCGCTTTGAAAAGACCCTGGAGGGCGAATGCGCGCACCTGGCAGACGAAATGCGCGGCATCGCGGACGGCGCGGGGCTGGACTTTTACGATGTGCTTGCGCTAAATTTGAGAAGTGAGATCCTCTACTCCGGCATAAGCACCGCGCCCATGGACGAGGGCGAGTGCACGGCCTTCAGCGCCGTGGCCCCGGCAACCAAGGACGGGCACGTCCTGGCCGGGCAAAGCTGGGATTTTACCCGCGCCCAGCGGGAGGCGTGCCTGATCGCCCATATCCCCCAGGAGGGCAAGACCCCCGCGATGCTGATGCTGCTTGAGGGCGGCATGGTGGGCGGCAAGGGGATGAACGGCTGCGGGATCAGCCTTACGCTGAACGCCCTGACCACCCCGCGCTGCGGCGTGGGCGTTCCCCTGCACGTTCGCATGCGCAGGGCGCTGGAGGCGGACAACCTGTCCGAGGCCTATCGCCGCGCCGCCGTGACGCCGATCCCCGTGCCGGTCAATCTGATTTTGACCCACAAGGACGGGCTGAGTCTGTCGCTGGAAATGGACCCCGAGGGGGTGGATGTGCTCCAGCCGGAGGGCGGCGTGATCGTGCACACGAACCACTATATCGGGCCCCGCATGCGCCTAAGCCACGCGCACAATTCCATCGGCAGCACCTACATGCGCCTGCAGCGGATGAACTATCTGATGCGCTCCAAAAAAGATCTGACGGCGGAGGATCTGATGGGCTTTTTGTGCGACCACGCGGGGTATCCCACCAGCATCTGCGTGCATCCGCATCCGGACACGCCGTTAAGCGAGCTGCCCTACAGCGGCAGCACCAATCACGCCTTTGTGTGCGATCTTACGGACGGCCGCTTCTTCTTTGTGGCGGGCAACCCCTGCGAGGGGAGATTTGAGGAACTGAAGCTGTGAAAAACGAGAACATCCGGCTCTTTGCGGGCTTTGACGGCGGCGGCAGCAAAACCGCCTGCGCGCTTGCGGACGAAAGCGGGCGCGTGCTTGGCCAGGGCGAGGGCGGCCCGTCCAATTACCTCTACTGCGGAAGGGAGACGGCGCTTGCCTCCATGCAAAGGGCGCTTGCAGGCGCGTTTGAAAGCGCGGGCCTTGCGCCCCGCACGCTGGAGGGCGCGTACGTGGCCTCCGCCGCGATCCGCACCTACGACGGGGAAAGGCACAAGCCCTTCTTTGCCGGCTGCGTGGACGCGCATCGTCTGTTTTGCGAGGGCGACATCTACCCCATCTGGTACGCCGGCGCGCGGGAAAAGCCCGCCGTGGTCAGCATCGTGGGCACGGGCGCGATCACCTATCTGTTTCGGGGCGACGCTTACGTGCGCGTGGGCGGCTGGGGGCCGCTGCTTGGCGACGAGGGCAGCGGTTACGACATCGGCCTTGGCGCCATAAAGCGCGCGCTGTGGATGTACGACGGCAGAGCGGAAATGGAAGAGCGCTTTGTCGAAGCGGTGCTGGAGCATTTTGAGGTATCCGACCCCCGCCAGCTGATCGGCGCGGTCAAGACGGACGACGCGAGAAAGCGCATCGCCGCGCTGGCCCGCGCGGTCTGCGAGCTGAGCGCGCAGGGCAGCAGGGCGGCAAACGAGCTGCTGGACAGCGCCGCGGGTGAGACCGTGAACGCCATTCGCGCGGCGCTGAGGCGCGACGGGCAGAGCGATCGGCTTCCCCTCATCCTCTCAGGCGGGCTGGTCAGCCCTGGGGCGCTAATGACCCAGCGCATCGCGCGCCTTATCGAAAGGGAAGACCGCATCGCGCGCGTGACGCCGATCGACATAAAGCCCTCCTTCATCTCCGCCGCGCTGGCGCTGAAAAAAGCCGGGCTGGACGAAGCAGCGGAGGCGCTAATGGAGCGCGAAGGCAAAAGATCATGAAGGACTTGAACTGGGAGGCGCTTGGCATCGTTCTGTTGAAGGCCGGAAACATACTTATGCTGCTGTTTGCGCTGTACTCGGTCGTCATGGCTTTCCGCGAGGACAAAAACCCCGAAGAGGGCGCAGACACGATCAGCCTGGGCCCGCTCTTCCCCGCGATCGAGCTTGGCTTGGCGTGCATCCTGACCGTGATCGGCCTGTTGCCGCTCGAAGATTGGCTGTGGATCTCGTGCTTCTTCTCGATCCTTGGGCTGTGGACGGTTTGTTTCACCGCCAACCGAAGGCTAAAATGGGACGCGGAGGGGTTTTGGTATCGCGGAGCGTTCCGGAAAAGCGTGCGTTACGATTTTTCGGACATCAAAAAAGCCATCGTCGTCCGGGATCCCCCAAGCAGACACACGAGCTCCACGTTGGGACTTGTGGCCAATGAACACCTGGTGATGCGGGTCAAAAACAGACGGATCGGATGGAGCTCGGTTTTTTACTGGGAGCCCTTTCTCCATGCATACGACGTATGGCGCAGGCAGCATGGCTTAAACTCGGTACGTATGGAGCAGGATGAGCAGTGGAAAAAGCGCTATTTTCGGCACGGCTCCTTTATGAGAAAGCTCGACCGCGTGCAGCACGGCAGGTATTTTCTGGTTCTCTATCTGATCATAGGCGCCGTGTTTTGCGCGACCGCGAT
>CADBNW010000179.1 GCA_902796025.1 uncultured Eubacteriales bacterium | reverse complement strand
GTGATGCCGGGGGTGGTGGAGGCCAGATAGAAAAAGCCGCTGTCGGTGCTGTTGCCCATGCGCCCGTAGGAGATGTTTGCGTACTGCACGCCCAGCGGGCAGCGATCCACGATGCCGCCGTCGGGATCGGCAAGCACCAGCGTCTCGCCCTCGCCCGAGGCCAAGCGGAAGGAGGTGTGCAGGTAAGCGCCGATCTTGCCGTCCAGCCCGCTCATGTATACGCCCAAAAATGAGCCTGCCGGCACCACGGTGCCCGCCGGAAACTGCCATTTGCGGGGCTTTGCGGGGTCGTCGCTAAGGCCCCAGCCGCTTAAGTCCACGCTCTGGCTGGAGGCGTTTCGAAGCTCCACCCAGTCGTAGGAGGCGTTTGCGACGTTGGTGGTGTTTGTGGAGGCCATGACCTCGTTTATAAATACGCCGCTTGAATTTTGCGCCGCGAACTGACCTGAGATCAGCGCGGCGCTCGATGCGGTGTTGGTCATGCCCGGCGTTGGGGCCCTGCTCGTGACCCAGGTGCCGTCGCTTAAGCGCGAGTAGGACTGGTCGGCCTTGAGCAGGTCGTAATCCACCCGGTCGATCATATAGCCGGAGGAATCGGACAGGATCACGCTCTCCTTTTCGGTGCTAAGACGGAAGTTGGTGTGCAGGTTCCCCGCGGGGTCGCGCCGGTCGTAGCCGGAGCAATACACCACCAGATACTGGCCCGCGCCGATGGAGATGTTGGGGAAGGTCCACTTGCGGGGATTGTCCTCGCTGTCGCTTAAGCTGTAGCCCTGAAGGCTTATGGTGTAGGAGGAGGAATTGTAAAGCTCCACCCAGTCCACGTACTCGCCGTTTTCGTCCGGCGCGTAGGAGACGTTCTTGGCCATGAACTCGGTGATCATGATGGGGCTTTCGGTAAGCTTGCGGCTGGACTTTAACAGCTGATAGCTTTCGTGGGTGTTGTCCATAAGGGGCGTCGGCTCGTTTGTGATGGTAAAGGCGCCGTCCATCTCCGCGTAGGAGGTGTTGGCGCTAAGCTCCGGCACCCGGATCGCCTGCACGGCGGTGCCCACGGCGTTGAACAGGATGATCTCGTCGCCAGCGCTCGAAATTTTGAACGGGGCGTGATAGGTGTAGCCGTAGATGTCGCGCGTGGTGCTGGTGCAAAATACCAGCACGCGCTCGCCGCTTTTTAAGATGTGGGAGGGGAACTCAAAGTACTTGAGCATGAGGCTTGCGTCCTTAGCAAGCTTCCAGCCCCTTAAGTCCACGTCGGAATTCGATACGTTGGTGATCTCGATCCAGTCGGAAAAAGCGCCGGTCTCGTCCTGCACGGTGGAGGCGTTGGAGCTTTGGATCTCGGTGATGCGCACGCTGCCGGCCACGTCGATCTCGGCCAGGTTTTCCCTTTGTACCTCCTGGCGGGGGAAGATCTTGCTTTGGATAAACCAGCAAAGCAGCATGAACGCGATGCCGCCCACGATCAGAAAGGGCAGATACTTTCGATTTCCGCTTGCCGCGCGCCTTTTTGCGGCGGGCTTTTTGGCCGCCGGCGCGCCGGAAGCGCGCTTTGAGCGGGCAGGATGCTGTGAGGGTCTTTGCACGTTTGACCTCCGTTTATAGGCTGCCATTTAGCCGTAAGCCCAAAGGTTGTACGGGCAGCATGGCATAAAATTTGAAATCCAGGCGGCCGCGCCGCAAAAAACGGCATAGCCCCAAACGCATAGCGTTACATTTTGATTATAGCATTTGCCGGGGACGGTTTAAAGCGCATTGTGTTAATTGTTGGGACATACAGGCGCGGAGCCTGGGCCCCTTTACGCATCTTCGTCCCCTTCCGCCGGGGGATCGCTTAGCAGCGCCTGCAGGTCCATGGGCAGGGGGCTTTCCATTTCCATGATCCTTCCGCTTAGGGGATGGGTAAAGCGCATATAGGCGCTGTGCAGGGCAAAGCGGCCGGGCAGACGGTCCGGCAGCTCCCTTCCGTAGAGAAAATCCCCCAGCACCGGGCAGCCGATGGCGCTCAGGTGCACGCGGATCTGATGCGTGCGCCCGGTTTCGAGCCTTAAGCGCAATAGCGCCGCGCCGCTTTTTCGCTCGAGCACGCGAAAGTGGGTAAGGGAGGGCTTTCCGTCCTCCCGAATGCAGCGCTTTACGGTGGCCCCGTCTGCCTTGCCGATGGGCAGATCGATCACGCCCTCGTCCGCTTTCGGGGCGCGCCGGGTCAGCGCAAGGTACTCCCGCACGAAGGCGGGCGTATGCAGTTGCTTTGCAAGCGCCATCTGCGCGTGGGCGTGCTTGGCCGCGGCCATCAGGCCGCTTGTGCCCTTGTCCAGGCGGTTCACGGGGCGAAAGATGAAGCCCTCGCTTTGAAAATACGCTGCCAGCCGGTTTTCCAGGGTGTTGTTTTCCTGCCTGGGGGAGGACTGCACCGCAAGGGGTGCGGGCTTATCGACGATGTAGATGTCCTCGTCCTCGTAGACGATGTGGCAGGGCGCGTCCTCCGGCTGGGCGCAGAAGGCGGGCGGGCGCTCGTTCAATTCCAGCGTCACTTTATCGCCCTCAGAAACGCGGTAGTCCGCGTGCCGGGGCGTACCGTTTACAAAGACCGCATCCAGGGCCTTTGCGCGGGCGAGCTGACGCGCGGACACGCCCATGCGCCCCCGCACGACGCGCCCCAGCGCCAGCCCCGCGTCCCCGGCCAAGACGGTGTACTCCAATTGCTTCATAAAAACATTATACCCCGCCGCAAACCAAAAGTCAAAGCGCGGATCTCTGAAACTATAAACACACAATTTACACAGTTCGCCGCTCAGCTGTGGTACAATATCAGAGAATGTATTTTTAAAAGAGGCGATTTCATGAGCGACAACAGAGGACGAAGCGACGATCCGTTCAAGCTTGACGCCGGTCTGATTGCAAATATCGTGCTGCTGCTGATCCCGGGCTTCCAGATCTTCGGCGGCCTGTGGCTGTATTCCAGAATCAAAAGAAAGTTTAAGCTGCAGTTCCCGGCAAACGTCGCGGTGCTGCTGCTTCTGCTTGGCGTGGCAAGCGGCGACGTGATCAGCGGCATCGCGGGCTTCATCTGGCCGATCGCCGCGGCCCTGCTGGTGGGCGTGGCGGCGTTTATGGCGTTCAACACCGTGGCAGACAGCCGCGAGGATATCCTGAACTACCTTCGGCGCTTCGACAGCTGCGAGATCGAGGACATCACGGACATCTTCAGCATAAGCGAGCGCAAGCTTCGCCTCTATTTCCGCTCCTATAAGCACCGCGGGAAGATCCGAAAGGACGCCTACATCGACGAAAAGCGTCGGATGCTGGTGATGGTGCCGGAGGAGTACGAGGCCAAGCGCAGGGCTGAGCGCCCAAAGCCCAGCGCGGAAAAGGCGCAGGAGGCCGGCGAAGCGCCCGGCGAAATGACCCAGTACGAAAAGATCCTAAAGGAGATCCGCGAACTCAACGACCGCATCCCCGACCGGACGATGAGCGAAAAGATCTACCGCATCGAATCCCTCACCGCGAACATCTTCCACCTGGTGGAATTGCATCCCGAGCGCGCAAGCGACATCCAGGGCTTTTTGGAGTACTATCTGCCAGCGACCCTAAAGCTCCTTTCGCGCTACGCCGAGATCGTGGCCTTTGAGCAGTCCGGCGCGCGGGGCGAAAACATGGCCGCGAGCAAGGCGGACATCGAGGGCATCATGGACAAGGTCGTGGAGGGCTTTGAAAAGCAGCTGGACCGCCTGTTCAAAAGCGACGCCATC
>CADBNW010000178.1 GCA_902796025.1 uncultured Eubacteriales bacterium | reverse complement strand
GAGAAGTTCTATGACGACAAGTTCGGCGTATTCACCTACTGGGCCGGCCAGTGGGCGAGCAACCTGAAGAACAACCTCGAGATCCACGGCAAGGACGGCGAGCTGGTCGCCCTGGAGCCCATCGAAGAGGTCGGCGCCTACATCGACCGCGTATCCGGCTGCTGGTGCATTTCCGCCGCGTGCGAAAATCCCGAAGGCGTGTACGACTGGTTTATCGACAACATGCTGGACGGCGGCGACGTGCAGTTCCTTTGGACCTACGGCGTAGAAGGCGTGCACTGGAGCCGCAAGGCCGAGACCCTCTATGCCGGCACCTCCAAGGAGGTCACCTACACTGAGGGACAGTTCCACTTCCTGGACAACAGGGAAACTCCCGGCTCCCAGTACAAAAAGAGCATGCTGGATCCCGCGCTGGTGTTTGCCACCTACAAAGAGGGCTTTGAGGCTCCCACCGACGTGGCTCCCGAAAACGCCTACTCCGCAAACCTCTTCAACACCCATTCCAAGAGCGCCCAGCTCGTGCCCGGCACCGAGGCCAAGAACGAGTACGACGGCGATCTGCTGGCCCTGAAGAAGGAGCTGGTTGCCAACATCATCATGGGCAAGATCAGCTACGAGGAGGCCATGGAGCAGTTTGAAGCCGAGGGCGGAAACGTAATGAGCCAGGCCATCGTGGACAGCCTGAACGCGATCGGCTGATCGATCAAAAAGCGTTTTTCTCCCGCAGAGACCTTCTGCGGGAGAAAAACTATTATTTAATGCGCGAAGCGTCAGGAGCGCGGAGCGCAAAACGCGTTTTTACTCCCCACTCCTGACCCCTCGCACATGTTATCCCATTGTCCGCTCACAGCGGCAAGTCTCTATTAAGGAGGTGCTCCCATGGTAGCAGGAGCCGCGCCCCGCATGATCCACCCAAAGAAAAAGCCCTTGCTTTCCCGCATGCGCAAGTACCTGGGCTTTTACTTTCTGTTTGCGCCCGTGCTGGGCTTTCTGGTCGTTTTCCATTACCTGCCGATGTTCGGCGTGAGCTACGCCTTTACCAATTACACGCTTCTTGGCAACGATACCAGCTTTGTGGGTCTGCAGAACTTCATCAATCTGTTTGCCGATCCCATCAAGACCCCGCAGTTTTTGAAGGCGTTTTGGAACACGCTGGAGTACAGCGTGCTGAAGCTGCTGCTCAATACCTTCATGGCGGTGCTCATTTCGCTGCTGCTGAACGAAATGACGCATCTGTGGTTCAAGAAGCTGGCGCAGACCATCATTTATCTGCCCCACTTTATGAGCTGGGTCGTTACGGCAAGCATCTTTACGATGCTGTTCTCGGCAAGCGACTCCGGCCTTGTGAACCAAGTGCTTGTAAGGCTTGGCATACTGAACGCGCCGGTATACTACCTGGCCGATTACAAGACCTGGCCGATCGTGTACTATATCGTGAACATCTGGCGCGATACCGGCTGGCAGACGATCATCTTTATGGCGACCCTCACGGGCATCGACCCCGGCATCTACGAGGCCGCCTCCATCGACGGCGCGGGGCGCTGGAAGAAGATGTGGTATATCACCATGCCCTCTCTTGCAAACACCATCATCACCGTGCTTATTTTGAACCTTGCCAAGATCATGAACCTGTTTGAAAGCGTGTTCGTTTTGCAAAACGACGCCGTAAGGCGCTACACCCACGTTTTGCAGACCTACGTGTACCAGCAGACCTTCGCCGTGACCAATCCCAATTACGGCTACACCACCGCGGTAGGGCTGTTCCGCTCGATGGTCGGCATGGCGCTGTTTTTGATATGCAATTACGCCAGCAAAAAAGTGCGCGGGCGCGGCATCGTTTAGAAGGGAGGGGGCAAGAGAATGTCACAGGATATGATCCATTTCAAAAAGCCCAAGAAGGATAAGTCCGTATTTCCGTACATCAACGTGCTTATCTTTATCCTCTTCTGCCTGTTCATTTTGGTGCCCATCTGGAAGGTGCTGGTGGACTCGCTGGACGCGTCCGCAGGCTACGGCATGAGCCTGCTGCCCCGCCGCTTTTCCTTTGACGGCTACAAAACCGTGTTTACCACGAAGGCGCTGATCCGCCCCCTGCTGGTCAGCGTGCTGACCACCCTTTGCGGAACGTTGCTGGGGCTTTTGCTTTCCACCCTCGGCGGCTACGTGCTGATCCAGTTTGAAATGCCTGGGCGAAACCTGTTTGCGGCGCTATTGCTGATCACCATGGTGTTTTCCGGCGGCATGATCCCGACCTACATCGTGATGAGCAATCTGCACCTTACGGAGACGCTGTGGTCGGTCATCCTGCTGCCGGCGATCAACGTTTACAACCTGGTGCTGATGCGCAACTTCTTTGAGGGCATCCCCTCGGCGCTGTTTGAAAGCTCGATGCTGGACGGCTGCACGCCGTTT
>CADBNW010000177.1 GCA_902796025.1 uncultured Eubacteriales bacterium | reverse complement strand
CGAAAGGGCGGCTGCGTGTGCAGAGCCTGCGCGCCAAACGCCCGGGCCATCAGCGAGGGCGCGCGCCGGATCATGCTGAAGGCGCCCAGAGCCCCGTTCAAGAGCGTGGAGCTTTTGAAGGAGCACCCCGACTGGCGTCAGGCGCGGGAAAAGGCGCTTGAGGCGCTGAGCGAGGCGGGGATCGGATAAAGGGGCTTCTTCTGCCCCGATGCGAATCGTAATGAAGGGAGAAACCGCTTTGTATCATCTGAACGACTATGCGAGGATCGCCCGCGAATACCTGGCGCTTCGGGGCGAAAAAAAGCTTTGTGAAGGCAGAGACTCCTACGACTTTGCCGCTTGCTCAAGCTGGGTCAGGAAGCATCGCATGGAGGAGGATTATCTGAGGTTTGAAGAAAGCATGCTTGGACCCAGGCAGGCGCGCGAGAGCGCTATTCATTTAGACATATCCAAAAATCAACAGTTTTACAGCGCTGTATCGGATCAGGAGCTGTGCGACTGCGAGGGCTGCAAAAATTACCGAAAAAGGATACGGCAGTGCTACCCCGGGCTGGCCGCGTATATGGCGCAGCTTGGGATGGATATCGAAAAGCCCTACGAGGTTTCTTATCTTGAACCGAAAAATGGAAGGCTGGTTTATGCCCCGTGCTTTTATGTCGCCTTTGGCGAATGCGATTTTGCATTCCAAAAGAAGCTGGACGGGACAGAGCTGTGCGCGGCGCTGTTCAATCCCAACTCGGGCGTGAAGGAAGAGCACACTGTGCTGCAGCTTTGCTGGGTGGAGCTGCCGTATGAGGAGCAATAAAGGATAGGGATCTTGCGGCGTCAAAGCTTTTGTCAAGGCCCGGGCTTGCTGTTTGCACTGTTTTATGACAAATCAAAAACCGATATTTTCTGCTGAAAAGCTCCCATCTGCGAATGGGAGCTATTTTGCTTTCTGATGACGGCGCTTTTCGATGTATGCCAGGCTTCGGCCTGCGCAGGCGCACACATCCCGGTCATCACTGCCGGTGTACGATGTCAACAGATCGACGATGCCCTCCTCGTTGTAATAGCGCAGGCAATTTATAACTGTCAAAAGGATCTCACGGCAAACGAACGTTTCGTTGCCCGCGCATTTTCCGGCCAGGCGCTCTGTCAGATTTTGTTTCTCTGTGTAAGTTAGGAGCAGTTCCTTTAGCCCGGGGACGCGCCAGGACGACAGCATCTGGACTGTAAACGGAAGATAGTATACGTTTTCAGGGGATCGCATCAATCCAACAAGTTCGCTGGCGATGCGCCTGGGCTTTAGCGCATGAAAGGCATTATCGTAAAATGTTCCCTCGATCATGCCGTCTGTATTTGCCAGGTAACGATCATATAAATCGAGAATGAGATGATCGCAGTTTTGTACGCGGTCAGAAACCAAGAGGTGCAATAGCTCCATCCTGATCGATTCTTCTTTGAATTCACGGATATACTTTTTGACGATTTCCCCAGCTCCAGGTATTTTTAAACTGGCAAGCTCAGCATGGGTCGTAAAAGCTGTTCCAAGCGCGGCGTTTATTTCGCCCAGCATTTTGCTATAGATCGCTTTATCAGATTTAGTGAACCCAGGATCGGATAGTTCCTCTTTCATGCGCATGGATAAGATAAGCATCGCATTCTCTTTGTCGCTTCGCATTTGTTCCTCCTGCCATCCATGAGTGCATATGCTGTGGCCGCAGTGGCAGCCTTTCCTTTGCCGCAGCAAAACAAAACCGCATCCGTCAGCCTGCGGGTGACGCCGCAGCGCCTTGCACCCCTAAGGGGAGGCCTTGAAGGCCCTGCCCTTCCTGGGAAGCGCCCCGCAGGGGCGGATGAGGTCGGTTTTGCTGTTTAGTGTGAAAAAGCTGATCTGTCTTTTTCGGGAAGATCCGTTTTATTTCCCCGCCAAGCGGGTAAGCGGGCTTGCCGGGGAAATTTGCAGCGCAAGGCGCTTTTCAGACGCGCTCGATCTCTTCCTTCAGGACGGAAAGCGCCTGGGAGAGCTCCTCTTTGGTGATGGTGAGGGGAGGCAGAAGGCGGACGCGGGTCTTGGCGGTGAGGGCCAGGACGCCGCGCTGCAGGCAGGCGTTTACGATGTCGATGGCGGGGCGCTCGGTCTCAAGGCCCAGCATGAGGCCCATGCCGCTGATGGACTT
>CADBNW010000176.1 GCA_902796025.1 uncultured Eubacteriales bacterium | reverse complement strand
CCCTTTTACGTGACCATCTGCTTTAACCAGATCTATTCCGGCGCGCTGCGCGGCATCGGCTGCGCGACCGCCCCCACGGTGATCATGTTAAGCAGCTTTGTGGTGTTTCGGCAGATCTTCCTGTTTATCACCACGCGCATCTACCCCGGCAGCCGCCTGATCATCGCCCTGGCCTACCCCATGGGCTGGATCATGTGCTCGCTTTTGCTGATCATTTACTACAAGCAAAGCGCTTTGGGGCGGAACAGTCTGGCTGAAAGCGCCGCCATAGAGCAGGACGACGCCTGAAAGGCCGCGCCCTCTCCCTTTGCCTTTTCCGCATCCATAGCGCCTTCCCTGTGAAAAGACCCAGGGTGCCGGGCCTTACACGGGCTTACAGCTTCAGGCTGTTTTCGTCCAGCAGAAAGTTTCGGATGCCGATGGTCACGATCCCCCTATCGTTTCTGCGCAGCTTGATATTATCCCTTACGACGATGATCTTTTTGAAGGAGTCGCCGATGGCGTTCAGCGGGCGTTCCTCCTGCTCCTGCTTATCCCAGGTGTTCATTGCAAAGGCGGACTGAATATAATACTTCTCGCTTCCGCGGCTTACGACGAAGTCCACCTCCAGCTGCTTTTTCGTCGTTTTGTTCTCAGCGTTTTTGTCAAATTGCTCCACAAGGCCCACATCCACCTGATAACCCCGGATCCGCAGCTCGTTGTAGATGATGTTTTCCATGATGTGGTTTTCTTCCATTTGCCGGAAGTTGAGCCTTGCGTTTCGAAGGCCCACGTCCTCAAAGTAGAATTTTGCCGGAGAACCGATATACCTTCGGCCCTTGATATCGTAGCGGACCGCCTTGCTCAGCAGAAAAGCGTCCATCAGATAATCCATATATTTTTTCAGCGTCTTGTCGCTGATCGCCTTTTTCTTGACGGTTTTGAAGGTGTTGGCTAATTTCAGCGGGTTGGTCAGCGAGCCTACAGCAGAGGCAAGGATGTCCACAAGCTCGTCCAGCTCCTCCTGATTGCGCACTTTATGCCGGTCAATAATGTCGCTGAGATAGACCTTCTGAAACAGTGACATCAGGTATTCCGCCTTTTCCTCCTCGGTTTCACGGGACAGGATCAGAGGAAGCCCCCCGTAGGTGAAGTAATCGTCCCACGCCTCGTCCACGCTTCCCTGATAAACGGAGCAATACTCCCGGAAGGAGAGCGGGTGGATGCGGATCTCATCCCCGCGGCCACGGAATTCTGTGACCAGATCAGAGGAGAGAAACCTGGAATTGCTGCCTGTCACATACACATCCACGTTGCGGATATGCAAAAAGCTGTTGAGCACGTCTTCAAACTCGGCAAGAAGCTGCACCTCGTCCAAAATGACATAGTAGGTGTCTTTGTCAACGATTTGCTGTTTTACATAGTTCAGCATCCTGTCGGGATCGCGCAGCTCTTTATTGCTGCGGTCGTCCAGGGCGATCTCAATGATATGGTCTTCCTTCACGCCCTTATCCAGCAAATGATCATGGAACAGCCGGAACAGAAGGTAAGACTTTCCGCACCGGCGAACGCCCGTCACGATCTTGACAAGCCCGTTTTTCTCGCGGCGGATCAGACGATCCAGATAGATATCCCGCTTTATCTCCATGTCATCCTCCTATTTCGGAAATCGTTGTGTACACACCTTTTTTCGTAATGATTATACAGGATGCTCCGGCAAAAGTAAAGCGTTTTTCATACATGAATCAAAAGGCGAGCCAATTCGTTTGTTGGCTCGCCTTTTTGTGTGCCGTTTTTTCTCGTATCGGTGCAGGGGCCCTGCGAGGAACTGCCCTTTAGGATGCTAAGGCTTGCGGCATTTTATTGCTCTGCGTCGCCCTTCCCCGCTGCGTCCGGAAGGGCGTCTTCGTCCAGGGACTCCATCGCGGCGAGGGTTTTGTTGAGCCTTCTGGTGCGCGCGCCTACGCTGTCCAGTTCGCCCGCCGCCTGCTCAAGGCGCGCGCGGGCCTTTTCGATGGTTTCGCCAAAGGCGTCGAATTCGCGCCGCACGCCGCCCAGCATGTCCAGGATCTCCCCGGAGCGCTTTTCCACGGCGAGGGTGCGAAAGCCCATCTGCAGGCAGCCAAGCAGCGCCGCAAGGTTCGTGGGCCCTACGGGCAGCACCTTGAAGCGGCCCTGCATCGTTTCGATCAGGCCCGCGCTGCCAAGCGCCTCGGCGTACAGGCTTTCGGTGGGCAGAAACATGAGGGCAAAGTCCGTGGTCAGGGGCGGATTGATGTATTTGGAGCTGATGCGCTTGGCCTCCTCGATCAGGGCCGCCTCAAAGGCCTTTTTCTGCTTTTTCTCCTCCTCCGCCTTCAGGCTTTCGCGGGCGTCCACGAGGCGCTTGAAGGCCTCGATGGGAAACTTGCTGTCGATGGGCAAAAGCAGCTCCTGCCCGTTTTTTCCGGGCATGCGCACGGCAAACTCCACGCGCTCGGCGCTGCCCGGCTTTACGCAGGCGTTTTCGATATACGCGCCCCGGGGCAGGTCGTCCGAAAGCAGCGCCTGCAGGCGCGTTTCGCCCCAGACGCCGCGGGTCTTTACCCCGCTCATCACGCGCTTTAGGTCCCCCACGTCCTGCGCCAGCAGGCGCATTTCGCCAAGTCCCTTGTACACGCTTTCCAATTGGCCGCTCACCTGGCGGAAGGATTCTCCCAGGCGGTTTTCCAGCGCGTCGTTCACGTCGCGGCCAAGGCTTTTGGCGATGGCGTCCAGCCGCGCGGCGGTGCTTTCGCTCATGCCGGCCATGCGCTCGTTCATCTCGCGCCGCATGCGCTCCTGGCGTAGCTCCATGCTGTCGGAGACCTGCTTTAGGCTGTTTGCCGCGCCCTCCATGGCGGTGTACATGCCGCGGACGTTGCCGCTTAAGCGCCCTTCGCTTACGGAGAGCTTTTTGTCCAGGCGCCTTAGCATGGCGGCGCTTTGCGCGCGGCTCATTTCAAGCTTTTTCAGCACCAGATAGCCGATCACCAAAGCGCACAGCAGCACGGCCAATATCGCCGATACGCCTGGATGCGCGTCAAAAAAGCTCATGCGCCCTCCTCGCTCAGCACCGCCTCGCCCACGCGGATGCCGTCCACGGCGGCGGAGCTTATGCCCCCGGCATAGCCCGCGCCCTCGCCCGCGGGGTACAGCCCCAAAATGGAGGAAGCGCAGCTTTGCCCGTCCCGCAGGATCCTTACCGGGGAGGAGGAGCGGGTCTCCACCCCCGTGAACACGGCGTCCGGCGCGGCAAAGCCGCGGATGCGCCGGTCAAATTCCGTAAGCGCAAAGCGCAGATCCCGCGCGGCAAAGCCGGGCAGCGCCTCGTCAAGGCGCGTCCAGCAAACGCCCGGGCGGTAGCTCGGCTGCACCTTGCCCGCGCCGCTGCTTTTGACGTTTTGCAGAAAATCGCTCAGCAGCTGCGCGGGCGCGCGATAGCACGCGCCGCCAAGCTCGAAGGCCGCCCTTTCCCAGCGCCGCTGAAATTCCATGCCTGCAAGCACGCCCGCCTCCCCGGGAAAATCGTCCGTGCGCACGTCCACGAGCAGGGCGCTGTTGCAGTTTGGCTGATCCCGCAAAAACGCGCTCATGCCGTTTGTGACCACCCCGCCCTTTTCGCTGGCGGCGGCGATCACCTGCCCGCCAGGACACATGCAAAAGCTGTAGACCCCGCGGCCGGAGGGCGCGCGGCAGCTCAGCTTGTAATCCGCGCGGCCAAGGGCGGGATGCCCTGCCTGGGCGCCGTACTGCGCCCTGTCCAGCCAGGCCTGGCTGTGCTCCAGGCGCGCGCCGATGGAAAAGGGCTTTCGCTCCATCAAAACGCCAAGTTCCTTGAGCATGAGAAAGCTGTCCCTTGCGGAGTGGCCAAGCGCCAGGATAACGTGCTCGGTCTGGATCGTTCCGTCCGGCGTCACGCAGCCAGTGATCCTTCCGTCCTCTACGCTTAGGCCGGTCAGGGGCGTTTCAAAGCGCACCTGCCCGCCAAGGCGGATGATCTCGTTTCGGATGCCGCTTACCACTTTTCCAAGCCTGTCCGTGCCCACGTGGGGCTTGGCTTCGTACAGGATCTCCTCCGGCGCGCCAAAGCGCGCGAAGGTCTCAAGCACCCATTTCAGACGCCTGTCCCGGGTGCCGGTGTTCAGCTTTCCGTCCGAGAACGCGCCCGCGCCGCCCTCGCCGAACTGCACGTTGCTGTTTTCCTCAAGCGCGCCCCCGGCAAAAAAGCGCTCCACGTCGCGCTTTCGCTCCTCGACGCACTTTCCCCGCTCCAAAACGACGGGCCGAAGCCCGCGCATGGCCAGGGTGAACGCCGCAAACAATCCGCAGGGGCCAAGCCCCACCACCACCGGGGGATGCGCCGGGGGATGCGGGCACTCCTTTTCCGTCCAGGGGTCGGGCTCCGGGGCGGGCGCGCAGTTTTTGGGAAGGCGCTTTAAGGGCCTTTTCGTTTCGGCGTCCAGGGTGACAAGCACGTGGATGCGCCCCTTGTCCCGCGCGTCCACGCTGCGCTTTACCTGGCGCACCTCGCTTATGTCGCTTTCCTTTACGTTCAGCGCCTTCGCCGCAAGGGCCGAAAGCGGCCTTACCGCCTCGTCCAGGGTGAGGGTCAAAGCCTGTATTCTTATCACAACGACCTCGCTGCGGCCTGTCCCGCCAGCATGCCGCTGGCCCAGGCCCATTCCAGATT
>CADBNW010000175.1 GCA_902796025.1 uncultured Eubacteriales bacterium | reverse complement strand
TTCTTTGAAGAGTACCGGCGATCGGATTCGAACCAATGACACTCCGGGTATGAACCGGATTCTCTAGCCAACTGAGATACGCCGGCACGTTGCGGGGGAGGGATTTGAACCCTCGACCTCCGGGTTATGAGCCCGACGAGCTACCGGACTGCTCTACCCCGCGATAACCTGCCGCCTTGGCAACAGATGATATTATAGCCACTCGGCTGCGCTTTTGTCAAGGCTTCGACTGCTTCAAAAGAAAAATTAACGTTCATAGGGTTTGCCTATGGGACGCTGCTGCGGCACAGCGCGGAAAGCTGCTATGAAAGACAAAGCGGAAGGGGCTGTCCCCTCCGCTTTTTGTGCCTGTCGATCCCGGCGGGCTATTTGTTATCCTATGTCCGCGATCAGCCTGAATTCCGAAAACTGCAAAAAGCCTTCGCCTACAAAGGTGAAATACAGCGCGTGCACGCCGTCCGGGATCTGGGCGGGGGCCTCGTGCTCCTGCCAGACATTTGCGTAGGCGATGGGGATCTGGCAAAGCGCCGGGCCGTTTCTTTCCACGCTCACCTTCATGGAGCCTGTGGCGTAGCCCATGGTGCGCACGGCGATGGCCTTCAGCTTTTTGATGTCAAAGTACTTAAAGCCCGCGGTCGCGCCGGGGCGAAGGTTTGCGATGTAGCTTTGGCCCTTTTCCACGGGCTGCTGGGTGATCCTTGGAAAGCGGTCGTCCATAAAGCCGGACCAGGGCACGTACACGCAGGGCGTTTCGGTAAACAGGTTGCAGGCGATATAAGTGGGATACGCTCCCTCTCCCCGCAAGGGGGAAACGCCGCCGCAGGAGGTGATCTCCGCCTGCAGAAAACGGCCCTGCGCGTCCTGGTGCAGCCTTTCAAAGCAGCCCTGGCGCGCGTAGTTGGTGCCGTTCGTGTGGCGGTGATAAAACACGTACCACTGGTTTTCAAGCTCTATGATGCTGCCGTGGTTGTTGGCGGTATAGTACAGGGGAAACTGAGTGGGCTTTTTGTCCGCTATCCCCATGTCGCAGCCGCTCACCAGCACGCCCATGTAGCGAAAGCCCCCGTCCGGGCGATCGGACAGCGCCCAGCAAAGCTCGTGACATTTCTCGGAGGAATAGATGAAGCAGTACTGCCCGTCCACCTTGCGGATGGAGGGCGCTTCAAAAAACGCGTGCTCCTCAAAGCCCGTGCAGCTGCTGTACTCTACGCCTGGCGCAATGAAGACGGGCGCGCGCTCCACGGTGAGCATGTCGCCCCTTAGCACGGTGCACATGGCGCCGTGGCGGCCCCTGTCGCCCCGGGGGCAAAAGCCCGTGTAGAGGTAGACGCGCCCGTTTTCCATCAGCACGCCGGGATCGAACTGGGGTTCGTCCCCCTTTTTCTGCCCCAGCAGCTGCCCGTCCGGATAGCGCACATAGCCCAAAAATTCATACTGGCCGGCCGGCGTATCGCACACGGCCACGCTCACCACGCCCCAGTTGGACAGTACGTAGTACAGGTAGTACCGCCCGTCCGGCCCCACGCACACGTCCGGGGCGTAGAGGTTTCCCTGCAGGTCGGCGTTGTGGGGATCCTGGGACTTTTTGTAGATCACGCCCTCGTACCTCCACGCGCCCAGATCGTTCACCGGCGCAGACCAGCAGACGTAATCGCCCGGGCAGTACACGCTTTCGCCGAAAACGTCGTGAGAGCCGTACACATACACCCGATCTCCAAACAGGTAGGGCTCGCCGTCCGGCACGTACTCCCAGCAGGGCAGATAGGGATTGAGCACCTGCCTGAGATTTCTTTCAAGCGAAGGGTCGTAAGATGAGATCAGCCCCTTATTCATAATGCTCCTGTCCTCCCTTGTCTGCCTTCTGCGAAAGCCAGTCGCTGTGCAAAATGGCGTACTGCGCCACGTCGCATATCCCCTGGTTGTTTTTTCCGGCCCCGCGCAGCACGCCCTCCCGAAGCATGCCGGCTTTTTCCATGACCCGGCCGGATTTTGGATTGTTCACGTCGTGAACGGCGCTCAGGCGGTTTAGGCCCGCCGTTTCAAACAGATAGCCTTCGACCGCCTTAAGCGCCTCCGGCATGATGCCGCGCCCCCAGAAGGCGCGGCCAAGGCAGTAGCCGATCTCGGCGGCGTCAAGCTGCTCTACCAGATTTACCACCGAGATCCCGCCGATCACCTGCCCGCTTTGCTTCCATTCGATCGCCCAGTTGAAAAAGCCGCCGTCCTTGTACCGGGAGATCCAGTTTTCCAGCAGGCTCCGGGTGACCGCCACGCTCTCGTGGGGCGGCCAGGTGAGAAAGCGCGTCACCTCTTTATCGCTGGCCCAGTTGCGGAACATGTCCTCCGCATCCCCGGCGACAAAGCGCCTGAGCAGAAGGCGTTTGGTTTCGATGGGCTGCGTTCCTGTTTTGTTCATGCAGATCTCTCCTTTTTGCCGGACGGCGGCTTTTCAAGCGCGAATCACTTTCTGGTATATTCCGCGCCCGCGTTCCAGGCCTTGCCAAGCTTTTCGCCGATGGCGTAATAGCCGTACTGCGCCTGATCGAAGACGAAGGCGTTCAGCGCCGCGGCGTCCAGCTTGCCGTTTTCGTCCAGCGCCTTTTCGTCCACAAGCGTGCCCACGATCTCGCCCAGCACGCGAAGCCCGTAGGGCTGATCCTGAAACTCCACGACGCGGCACTCGAGGGTAAGGGAATACTCCTCGATCACAGGCGCGTCCACCTTTTCGCTTTTGACCGCGTGCAGGCCGGTGCGCGCGAACTTGTCCGCCACCTTGTTTGCGGAGGCGATGCCGAGATAGTCGGACTGCCTGATCGTATCAGAGCCGGGAATAGCGAGGGTGAAGGCCCCGCGCGCCCGCAGGTTTGCAACGGTCTTGTGGTCGGCCTCCAGGTTCAGCGCCACCATCTTCGTGTCGCAGATGCCGCCCCAGGCCATCATCATGACGTCCACGGTCTCGTCCTCGTTGTAGGTGCCGATCATGTAGGTCGGCATGGGAAACAGATACGGCTGTACGCCAAGATCCTTCTTCATAATGCCAGGTCCTTTCTGATGCGCATAAGCGCTCTTCTGCGGCGGGCCGCGCCGGCCTGCCGATAATGGCATTTTACCACGCGACAAGCGCGCATTGCAAGCGCCAGCCGGAAAAAAGCCCCGGCGCAGGGGCCTTTCAGCCGAGCACCGAATTTCTCCACGCGTATTGCAATAAGCGCCAAAAGGTGCTAAAATTTCAGAAAAAAAGTCGGAGGTAGAAAAAATGCTGGTTGGCGTGAGCACCGCGGCGCTGTTTCAAAAGCTGGGCGTGGAGGGCGCGTTCAAAATGCTGAGCGAGGCCGGATGCACCTGTGTGGATTTCGGTTTTGACGTGGACTGTCCCCTGTGGAAGGTGGCAAAGGGCGACATGGACAACATCTTCAGCCTGGACGCGGACAAGCTGGTGGAGCACTACCGCGCGCACAAGCAGGCCGCGGACAAGTACGGCGTAAAGATCCATCAGGCGCACGCGCCCTTCCCCTCGTACATGAACCAGAGCCCCGAGGCCAGCGCCTTTGCGCTCGAGGCCATCAAAAAATGCTTTCCCGTCCTGAAGATGATGGATTGCAAATACCTGATCGTGCATCCCGCGTTCAACGGCTATAACGACCGGCTGGAATACGACGACGAGTGGGATCTGAACATCCGCATGTATTCGGAGCTGATCCCCTTTGCCAAGAAGTACGGCGTGACCGTGTGCCTGGAAAACATGTTCGTGGTGCGCGACCGCAAGATCTACGGCGCGTGCTGCTCTGATCCCAACGAGGCCGCGGCCTACGTGGACGAATTGAACGACATCGCGGGGCAGAAGTGCTTTGCCTTCTGCTACGACACCGGCCACAGCCTTTTGATCGGCCAGGACGCGTATCTTACCTTAAAGACGCTGGGCGAGCGGGTCGAGACCCTGCACGTGCACGACAACGACGGCTGGGACGACCAGCATGTGCCGCCCTACACCGGCCGCCTGGACTGGGACAGGCTGCTTGAGGGCCTAAAAGCCATCGGCTATGACGGCGCCATGACCCTTGAGATCGGCACGCTGAGCTACAAATATCCCGTTGAGCTGCTGGGCGACGCGTACCGTCTGGCCGCCGCCGAGGGCCACTATTTTGCAAAGCGGCTCGGTAAATAAGAAGAGCTTTTGCCCATGAAGAGAGTCTTGTGCCTGGCGCTTTCGCTGCTTTGCCTTTTGAGCCTTTGCGGCTGCGCCAAATACACCTCGAGCTACCGGGCGACGATGCTCATTCGCTCTAACACCGCGCATACGGCGAAGGCGAGCTTTTCCACCTTGACCGGGAAAATGGCCTTTACCCTGAAGCCCAAAGCCGGCGGCGACGCGCTGATCACGGCCAGATGCGACCTGCAAAGCGGCAGCGCCACGGTGTACGTGGACGACGGCGAAAAGACCGAATGGTTCACAATCGCAGGCGGCGAAGAGGTGCAATTGCAATACGGGCCCTGCAAAAGCGGCAAGGTCTACGTGATTTTGGAAACCGGCGAAAAGTGCCAGGAGGGGCACTTCCAGTTTGAAACGGAATAAGGCTCTAAAACTATGAGCAGCGAGGCTGCTGTACAGGCTTTCCAAAAAGACCTGTGCGGCAGCCCCTTTTTTATATGCCGGAGATAAGCTCGTCCTTTTTGGCGCAGGCTGCGGGGATATGACTGTAAAAAGCGGACAAATCTTCATATTTCTTTGTAAAAAGAATTGAATTATTTTTACTTTTCTTCTATAATATGCTAGTGGAAGTTTACAGCGCAAGCGGATGAGAAGCGAAAGCGGAGCGTGACGTTCAAATGCCCAAAACGCAGCCCCTTTCCACCCAGGACCTAAAAAGCGACGAGCTTTATTTGCGGCTGGAACGCTTTTGCGGCGCGCAGCCGGAAAAGCGCTGGCTTCCCGCGTATCATTTTGCCATCTGTCTTAATGACGGCACGGTCGTTGGGCACTGCGATCTTCGGATCGGGCACAACGACAAAACGTATTATGGCGGAAACATCGGTTACAGCATCGACGAGCCTTATCGCGGGTACCATTATGCCGCAAAGAGCTGCCTGCTGCTGTTTCGGCAGGCCAGAAAGCACGAAATGGAGTACGTCATCATAAGCTGCGATCCTTCAAACCTCGCCTCGGCCAAAACCTGCGCCCTGGCCGGCGGAAGGTTTATCGAAAACGCGCTTCTCCCGCAGGACAACGAGATGTACGCCCAGGGAAAGCGCCGTGTCCTGATCTGGCGCTTTGACCTTTCTTAAGGCTTTCAAGGGGTGAAACCAATGGACGAAGACAAGCTCTACCGGGCGCTTGGAGCGCTGACCAGGGATAAGGAAAAGTGGGAACAGAGCATCCCCTATGTTTCCTCCCTCCTTAGCCATGAATCCGTAAAAATACAGGCCAAGGCCCTGTGGCTGCTGGGAGAGATGGGCCTGCACCATCCCCTGCACGTGCAGCACGCGGTCTGCGCCATCGCCTCCTTCTGCGACAGCGCCCTGCCCCTTTTGAGGGAGCGGGCGGCAAACGCCCTGGGGCGGATCGGGCGGGCCAGCTGCAGCATGATCATGCCGCACTGGACAAGGCTGCTGGAGCTTGCGCAGGACGCGGAAGCGCGGGTGCGGCTAAGCTTTCTGTGGGCGCTTGAAAACATCGCGACGAACGCGCCGGAGGTTTGCGAAAACGTGATGCCGGTGCTGGAAAAGCTTTTATACGATGTGAACGACAAGGTCCGGATGGAGGCGCCGGAGATCTTTCGGGTGCTGGGCAAGCGCAGGCCGGAATTTGTAAGGCCGTATCTCAAAAAGCTGCAGGCGATCGCGGAAAGGGACAGCAATCGCGTGGTGAGGATCCACTGCCTGGGCGCGATCCGGGCGACGGAGTGACGAAGCGTTTCTTAATACAAAAGCTGTTATTACCAAAACAATACCATGACGGAGGAACAAGCGCATGACCTTTGAAAAATACACCCAGCGCACGCTGCACAAGCTGGAAAACGCGGTGGAGCTGTACGGAAAGCACATCTTCGTGCCGATCCTTCGGCCCGGCACGGTGTACGCCCTTGAGACCCCGGAGCATCTTAGAAGGCCTCCGGCCAGGGAGAGCATGAAGCCCATCGAGCCGGGCACCGGATGGGGCGGCGAATACCGGAACATCTGGCTGGAAACGGAGATCGAGGTCCCCCTGGAGGCGGAGGGCAAGTGCCTTTGCGCCGCGCCGGACGCGGACGCCGTGGAGGTATTGTGCTTTAAAAACGGAAAGCCCTCCGGCATCATCAATTCCAAAAACCGCTTTATCGGGGGCAATCACTCCGTGATGTTCGTCTGCGGACAGGCAAAGGCAAAGGAGCGCATCGACCTTGCATTCGAATGCTACGCCGGGCACACCTGCCTTGGCACCCAGCCCACCGAAAACCCGGACATGAACGAGGAAGAGGTGGACCAGGCGGCCTTTATGCATACCTACAGGGGCGTCACCGTCTACGCGATGGACGAGGACGTAAAAAACGCGGTGTTCGACCTTGCAAGCGCCGTGCAGCTGGCCGGGCTGAACGCGGACAACTACGCCTCCCAATGGGCGTTCGAATGCCTGCAAAACGCCTTTTCCTCCATCATTCAGGATGGGCACGGCCTGAGCCAGCAGGATTTTACGGAGTCCGCCAAAAGGATAAGCGCCGCCCTTAAGCCCCTTATGGGAAGCTGCGGCGAGGCCAGCCGGGGCCAGGTCTACGTGACCGGGCACAGCCACATGGACACCGCGTGGCTCTGGCCTGTGAGCGAGACCATCCGCAAGTGCGCCCGCACCTATTCGCAGGCGCTCAAGCTCATGGAGCTGTACCCGGATTACACGTTTATCCAGTCCTCCGCGCTGCATCTGGACTGGATGCGCACGCACTATCCGGACATCTTCGAGGGCATAAAGCAGCGCGTCGCCGAAGGGCGATACGAGCCAAACGGCGGCGTGTGGGTGGAATGCGACTGCAACATCACCGGCGGCGAGGCCATGGCGCGCCAGTTCATCTACGGCCAGCGCTTTACCCGCAAATACCTGAACTACACCTCCGACAGCTTCTGGCTGCCGGACACCTTCGGCTACAACGCGGCCATTCCGCAGATCATGCTGCAAAGCGGCGTAAAGTACTTTTTTACCACCAAGCTCAGCTGGAACGACCTAAACACCTTCCCCGCCGGAAGCTTCGTGTGGAAGGGCATCGACGGCAGCGAGGTCTTGTGCCACCTGAACGCCACCCACTCCATTCCGGACCCCAGGACCGTCACCAACAATTACGCGCAGGTGAGCGACCGGCGCACCGAGCAGGCGCGCTTTGCCGCCTACGGCTTTGGAGACGGCGGCGGCGGCCCCACCTACGGCATGCTGGAATATCTTGAGCGTGTCAAAAAGCTGCCGGGCATGCCCAAGGTGGAAAGCGCAAGCGCCAGCCATTTCATGCAGCAGCTGGACAAGCGCCGGGATCGCCTGCCCCTGTGCGACGGCGAATTGTACCTGGAACTGCACCGCGGTACGCTTACCAAGATGCACGACGTCAAAAAGAACAACCGCCTTGCGGAGATCGCGCTGCACGATTATGAGGTGATGAGCGTGCTGCTGGGCGCGGACGACGCGCAAAAGCGCGAGGCGTACTGGAAGATCCTGCTCAAAAACCAGTTCCACGACATCCTGCCCGGCACCTGCATCCCCAGGGTGTACGAGCAGGAGATCCCGGAAATGAACGCGCTGATCAAAGATCTTAAGGCGGATACCCAGTCCATGGCCGGGCAGATGACCGCCGCCCGGAAAAACGCGATCAGCCTTTTCAACACCCTGTCCTTTGCGCGCCAGGACGAGGTGGTGCTGGAGGGCGAAACCGCCCTTGCGGGCTGCCCCTCCCAGAGCTATACCGATGTGGAGGGCAAGGTTAAGACCGTAAGCCTTGTAAAACTTGCGCCCCTTTGCTTTAGCTGCTTTGAAACTGCCAAGCCCGCCGCCGCCCAAAGCGCCTTTACGGTGGAGGGCGATCGCATCACCACCCCGTTTTATACCCTGCGTCTGGACGAAAACGGCCTGATCACAGAGCTGTACGACAAAAAGGCACGGCGCAGCGTCAGCGCGCCCGGCGCGGCGCTTGGCGCGCTTCTTGCGGGCGAGGAGATGCCGGCGGCCTGGGACAACTGGGATATCGACGACGACGCGTTCAAAAAGCTTGCGCCCGCAAAGGCCCTTGGCAAGTGGGAGATCGTCTCCCAGGGAGAGGTGGAGCTCAGGATCCGCGCAAGCTACGCCATTTTGCGGGGCTCCCGCGCGGTCGTGGACACGGTGCTCTACGCCTACTCCCGCCGCATCGACTACGAGGTGAAGCTGGACTGGCAGGAGCGGCATGGGCTGCTGAAGGCCGCCTTTGATCTTGACATCCGCAGCGCCTTTGTGAAAAACGAGATCCAGTTCGGCAGCATCGACCGCCCCACCACGCGCAACAATTCCATCGAGGCGGCAAAGTTCGAGGTCTGCAACCAGAAGTGGTCGGATCTCAGCGAAAGCCGCTACGGCGTTGCGCTGCTGAACGACTGCAAATACGGCATGAGCGCCCTTGGCAGGACGATGTGCCTTACCCTGATGAAGGGCGGCGCGCGCCCGGATCCCGTGACCGACCGGGGCGTGCACACGATGCGCTACAGCCTTTTGCCCCACGAGGGCGCCTTCAACGCGGAAAACACCGTGCAGCCGGCCTACCAGTTCAACTTCCCGCCCGTGGCCGTGCCCGGCGCGCTCGATACCGATCCGCTGTTTGTGATCGACGCCCCGAGCATCCTGTGCGAGGCCGTAAAGCCCGCGGAGGACGTTGCAAACGCCTATGTGCTGCGCCTGTACGAATGCGAGCGCAACCACACCCGCGCCCAATTGAAGCTTGGCCGGGGCAAAAAGGCGTACCTCACCAATTTCCTGGAGGAAAAGCAGCAGGAGCTGAACCTGAATGAAGAGCTCTGCGCGGAGATGGAATTTAAGCCCTACGAGATCAAAACCGTGCTGGTGGAGCTGTAAGGCTCCATAAGCGCCCCCGCCTTCCCCTGCCAAAAGGAGGCTAAAAAAATGAAAAGGCTTCTCCTTTCGCTGACCCTTGCAATAGCGCTGCTTTGCGCGTTTGGTGCGCGCAGGGCCTGCGCGGACGATTACAGGGAGTATCTTGGAAAGCCCATGCCCGATTTCAGCGTTTCCTTGCCGGGCGGCGGGCGCTTTACCCTGTCTGAGGAACTGAAAACCAAAAAGGCCGTGCTCGTCAACTTCTGGGCCACGTGGTGCGGCCCCTGTCTTTCAGAATTTCCGCTGATGGAGGAGGCCTACGGGCTGTATAAGGACGAAGTGGCGTTTATCGCCCTGTCCACAGAGCCGGAGGACAGCCCGGAGGTCTTAAGGGCGTTTGCAAAAGAAAACGGGCTCAGCTTCCCCCTCGCAAGCGACGGGGAAGCCGGGCTCAGCGCGCTCTTCACAGACAGCGGGATCCCGACTACCCTTCTTGTAGACCGCTTTGGCAACATCGCGCTGATCGAGGTGGGCGCGCAATCGCGCCTTGACGCCTTTACAAACGCCTTTGAGCTGCTGTGCGGGGACGGCTACATCAAAACCGTGCCCCTGCGGGGCTTCCCCGGCGTAAAATCCCGGGTGGCCGCGCCGGACGACGGGCTTTTGGCCGCGGCAGCGGGAGATCCGCCCTTTCGGCTTACCTCCTCTTCGGATCCCTTCGTCTGGCCGTTTTTGCCCGGGCAAAGCGACAGGGGAAGCTGCCTTACCGCGTCCAACACGGGGCTTCTCTCCACGGTCTCGGAGGTGCTGATCGAAATCGACGCCCGCGAGGGGGACGCCTTTGCCTTCGACGCGTTTTTGCACACCGAGGAGTATTATGAAAAGCTCGTCCTCAGCGTAAACGGGCAAAAGATCCGCAGCTTCTCCGGCAAAACGGAGTGGTTCAGCTATGCGGCAGTATTGAAGCCCGGCAAAAACACCGTCAGCCTGCGCTACGATAAGACGATCGTCTACAATATGCCGGAGCCCGACCCCGCGGAAAAGGTCTGGCTGCGGGCCTTCCGGCTTTTGAGCGGGGAGGAGGCCGAAAGCGCCCTGCAAAGCTTTCCGGCCTTTGACTTTGCCCCGGTAACCGCGCTTGACATAAAGAATCCCACCGCGCGCGAGGTGCGCCTTACAGCCCCTGACGGCAGCGATACGCTCTACGCGCTCTACGGCCAAAACACCCGGAGCTATATCCTAAACGACATCGTGATCTTCCTGCAGGCAAGCATTTCGGATGCCTACGACCCGGACGACGTCTTTTTGACGGAAAGCAGCACCTATACGCTCTTTACCCCCTACACCTTTCAAAACAGAACGCTGTACCTTCCGGTAAACAGGCCGCAGGACGGCGGGCTTACCTCCACCCTGATCACGCTGTATAACACAGTAGACTACAGGATCGCAAACCTGCTCGTTTTTGAAAACGAGCAGGCCGCAGACGCCTTTACCGAGCGCATCCGTCAAAGGGGCTACGAGGCCGCATGGACGTACCTGGACGAGCAGGAGCAGGCAAACGCCCGGCCCCTTCCCCAAAGCGCGTCCTACAGCGTGACGTTTACTGACCCCAGCGGTAATCCCGTGCCCGGCTGCATCGTCAACTTCTGCACCGACGAAATGTGCGTGCCGGTGCAGGCGGACGAAAACGGCGTAGCCGTTTTTGAGGGCGCACCCTACGAATACCATTTGCAGGTGATCAGGGTGCCGGCAGGGTATGTACTGAAGGGGAACCTGGAGGGCACGGCGCCGCTTTATGGAGGGGAGATCGCATTTACCGTAGAGCGATTGAAATGAATCGGAGATTCATTTCAATCGGTTGGTTGGGCTATCCATGGATTGTTTTTTGGCCAAAACGCCAGGGCTTGATCGCGTGGGCAAGAAGACGGCAGTTTTTGCTGAAATCTCTGCGGAGATTTCCGGGCGCAAGGCGGAATCAATTTGCCAAAGGTAAATCGACCTCAAACTGCAAGGAAGCGATCATTTGTTCCGGTCGTCTTCGCTGCGCTTTTACGTAACGCGCCACGGCTCTGAAAGCCCACTGGGCTTTCATTCACTACCGTGTCGCGCCC
>CADBNW010000174.1 GCA_902796025.1 uncultured Eubacteriales bacterium | reverse complement strand
TGATCCACGATGTCCACGTCGTAGCCCGGCACGGGCTTGCCCATGGAGCCGACCTTCGGGCGCATACCGGCAAGGTTGCCGATGCAAAGCGTGGTCTCCGTCTGGCCAAAGCCCTCCATAAGGCTAAGGCCCGTGGCCTTTCTGAACTGGTGGAACACCTCCGGGTTCAGCGCCTCGCCCGCGATGGTGGCGTGCTGGATAGAGCTTAGGTCGAAGCGGCTAAGATCCTCCTTGATCATGAAGCGGTACATGGTAGGCGGCGCGCAGAAGGTGGTGATGTGGTACTTGGCAAACATCGGCAGGATGTCCTGGGCGTTAAAGCGGTCAAAGTCGTAAACGAAGGTCGCCGCCTCGTTCATCCAGGGGCCGTAGAGCTTGCCCCACAGGGCCTTGCCCCAGCCCGTGTCGGAGATGGTAAAGTGCAGGCCGTCGATCGTGGAATTGTGCCAGTACTTGCCCGTGCAGAAATGCCCCAGGGGGTATTTGCAGCTGTGGGTGGCGATTTTGGGATAGCCCGTGGTGCCGCTGGTAAACAGCATCAGCATCGGGTCGTCGCCCTGGATGGCGTCATCGGTTCGAGCAAATACGCTGGAATACATGTGGTACTCGGCGTCAAAGTCCCGCCAGCCGTCCTTTTGTCCGCCGACGATGAACTTTCTGACCAGGGTGGGGCTTTCCTTTTCGGCCTTTTCCACCTCATCGCTCACAGTTCCAAGCGCCGTACAGACGATTGCGCTCACGCCCGCGGCGTTAAAGCGGTAGGTCAGATCGTGCTCCACCAGCTGATTGGTCGCGGGGATCGGGATCGCGCCGATTTTGTGAAGCGCCAGCATCACGAACCAGAACTGGTAATGCCGCCGCAAAATCAGCATCACCCGGTCGCCCTTTTTGACGCCCGCAGCCTTTAAGTAGTTGGCCACGCGGTTTGATTCCTTGCTCATCTGCTTAAAGGTAAAGCGGGTCTCCCTGTGCTCCCGGTCCAGGTGCACCATGGCCAGCTTGTCCGGCTGCGCCATGGCAAGCCCGTCCACGATATCGAAGGCAAAATTGAAGCGCTCGGTGTTTTGGAAGCGGATGTCCTTAAGCAGCCCGTTTTCGTCCTCGGTGGTGGAAATAAAATTGTCATAAATGGGATTGTCGGTGCGCTTTGCGGCGACGATGGTGTCGCTTAACTCGCTTTCCACCACCTCGTCCCCGGGCAGCACCACCGCGCAGAACAGGCAGTCGCGCCCGTCCACGGCGATCATGCCGTGCGGCTTGGAGCTGTCGTAATAAATGCTGTCGCCCTCGTGCAGCACCTCGGTGTGCTCGCCGATCTGCACCTTGAGCGAGCCGGAGAGCACATAATCAAATTCCTGGCCGCTGTGGCGCGTCAGATGGATCGGGCGGGACTGCTGCTCGGCCACGTACTCGTAGCGCACAAAATAGGGTTCCGCGATCTTGCTTTTGAACATGGGCGCGAGCTGGCGGATCTCGATGCCCTTTTCCTGCGCGGTCACCATGCCCTGCCCGGCGCGGGTCACCGTGTAGCCGCTAAGATGGGCGCTTTTGCCCTCCATGATGTCGGTGATCTCCACGCCCAGCTCCAGCGCGCATTTGTGTATGAAGGTAAAGGGAAAATCCGCCCGCCCCTCTTCATACGCCAGATACATTTCCTTGCTGACCTCGGTGCGCTGCGCCATCTCCTCCACGCTGTAGCCAGCGATCAGGCGCAATTCCTTTATGCGCGCGGCGACCTCCATCAGCTTATCAGAAAACCCGACCTTTTCCATATATTCCTCCATAAAAAACAGCCTCAAGGATAAACCTTGAGGCGGAATATCTTCTTTCCGTGGTACCACTCAAATTGCGCTTTCGCGCCGCTTAGCGGGCTCCAACAAGCCCTGCGCCGATAACGCCGCGCACGCGGAAGGGATTACTGCGATTCATCCCCCCGGCTCAGAAGTGATAGGCGTTTGCGGTCTCTTTCCGCACCGGTTTTCAGCTGCCCCGGCTCTCTGGATCGGTCAAAACCCGCCGTCTTCGTCGTCGCCTTTGAATGATGGCATCATACCACGCCAGGCCGCGCTTGTCAACGCTTTAATTTATTAAATTACTGCGTATCACAAAACGATAAAACAGCAGCAGCATTTTGTATTCCAAAGCTGACAGCTTTCCGCCCCGCGCGCGCTATAATGAAGCCAACAGGCCCCATCCTCCGTCCGCGAAAAAAACAGGCGCTGTTATAGAGACTGAAAGGAGGTTTCTTCATGCTCTATAACAGTAAAGCATTCGGTTTAGTCATCAGCCGCCTGCGCTTGCGCGCGGGCTTTTCGCAGGAGCACGCCTCGGCGCTGGCGGGCCTAAGCCGCAGCCACTGGGCGGCGCTGGAAAAGGGCGCAAAGACCCTGCGCGCCGACACCCTCTGGGCCGTCGCCTACGCGCTGAATGTAAAACCGCACGAGCTGGTGCGGCTGGCCGAGGAGGAAATGGAGGCGCAAAGGGACAAGGGGCGAAAAGGAGGGTAAGGCTATTCGTCCTTTACGTACTTAATGACATCCTCTACCCCGCAATCCAGTATGAAGCACAATTCGTCCAGCGTCTTCGTGGTGATGGGCAAACCGTGCTTCATGCGGTGCAGGGTGTTTGCAGAGAGGCCCTGCTTGAAAATGAGGCTATACTCGGTAATACCCTTTTTGAGCAGGGTCTGATAAAATGGTTCATAAGAAATCATATCACGCCGCCATGATTTAAATCTTTTAGACCATTTTAATCTGCTCAAAGGCTTGACAATGCTCAATATATTGAGTAGAATGAAGCCAATTATAAATAAGTGCACTAAAGATGCATTGTAGGACAACGTCAAAATGAAGGGAGATGCCTATTCTCACTCTACGAATGAACATATTTTCTTAAAAGTCTGTCGTCACTCTACCACTTCAAATATAATCTGGAGGTTTCATCATGTACAAGAAGTTATTAGCCGTATTACTCACAGTCATCTTTGCCTTCAGCCTTTGGGGCAACAGCTTCGCCGAGACACTGGATACAGTCAATATTTGTGTCGGTAAAAGCGCATCGGACAGCTACTATAGCACAGGGGGATACATCGGATCTGCAAAAGCAGCCAATCCCGCAATCGTAAAAGCAGAGCCCGTGTCCACATCCCTGACAATTTCCGGAGGATTCTATTATGGCACCACAATAAGCTTCACTGGTTTGGCAGCGGGCACGACAACAGTGACGTTCTACTCACAGCGCGGCGGGTGGATGGGGTCTGTAACCGTCAAGGTTTCCAATCATATCTGGGAAAAGGATAGTAGCTTTGTTTTCCAAGCTACAGACAACGCCGAGCAGCCTTATGTTTTAAGCGAGTACGCCATTACGAAAAAGTGTGCAAATTGTGGACTTGATGAATCTGAAAACTGTAAGACTGACAATAGCACGCTTGGCCTGAATCTGCTCACTGGTTTTGAAGATCTTCGTTATGGAAAATCCTATGACGTGATGATCCAGATCAAGGATCGACTGAAAGGCTTGGGCTATTTTAACGAAGAAGCGGATCGCAAGCTGGATGTAGCCACCACAACTGCTATGGCTAAATTCAAGAAAAACATTGGTGCCGATACAAGAGGTATTGACATATCCGCAGAGCTTCAGGAAATCCTGTTTTCGACGGCAGCTCCGCAAAGCGACTATGTTCCCGCTGTGGAACGCAGCACTTACGAAGCACTGGAAAAAGGAAAAGCCGGCGATAATGTGCAAGCCCTACAGGCACGCCTCGTCGAGCTTGGTTATATGTCCGAGATAAGCGGCAAATATGACAGTGCCACATCTTACGCTGTTATGCTGCTTAAAATGAAGCTTGGCTATCGACTCGTAAACGACAGCATTAGTGTAGCATTGCAATCCTTGCTCTTTGCAGGCGAAACTGAGAAACTATCAATCAATCAAACAGAGTATGAAATGCTGTCAGCCATTATTGACGGTGCCAGTGCTGGTTTACTGCCAAGCCATCTGGTAGAAATCACTACTGGCAGCAACGTCCGCAGCAAGCCTTCCTACGACGGCAGCAAAATGGTTTGGGTAAACCCCGGCGATAGATTTGAATATTTGGGAGAAGAAAATGGCTGGTATATGATTACTATGCCCGATGGCTCCATCGGCTACGTACCGCAGGATCGGTCAAAGGTCGTCGAAGAATAATAGTTCTTCATACCGCCGGACAAAACTTTGGAGGGGCTTATCGCCCCTCCAATTCTTTGTGCCGTTTGGGCTGCTTCTCACTTGCCCAGCGCGGCGTTCCAGGCTTCGTTGTAGATCTCTTCCATCTCGGTGGCGCCCGCGTCCTTCAGGGCGGCGATGACGTTGTCGTACTCGTCAATGGCGACCTCGCCGGTGATGTACTTGTCCACTTCCTGCCATACCAGGTTTTCCACGGCAAGCAGCAGCTCGGCGTAGCGCTCGGTCTGCTCCTGACTCAGCGGCGGAGCGATCACGGGCTCGCGGCAGCCCTCGAGGCTGGCGATGCCGTCGACCATATCGAGGTAAGCCTGCTGCGCTTCGGCGTCGCCCATCAGATAGACCTCCATCTGATACTGGCATCCGGCGTCAACGTAGGGCGTTACGTCGTTCAGGCCCACGCCCAGCGCGACCTGGATGTCATAGGCGGCGTTTGCGGGATTGGCGCTGTACTGCTCAAGCAGGTCGGGCTTGATGGTAGGCACGCCGTCCACCATGTCGTAGGACACGCCCTCTTTGCCGTAGCCGTTCACGGTGCAGCCCTCGTCGGAATAGCACCAGTCGAGGAACTTCAGGCACAGGTCTATCTTCTCAGAGGAGGTGGCAATGACCCAGTGCTGATCCGGCCAGTTCTTGTCGTAGTACTCGATGCGCTTTTCGCCAAGGCTGTTGGCGGGCACGGGCAGCACCTCGATGTTGTAGGAGGGGTCTACGGCCTTCAGGGGCGCAACGTAATTGCGCACCACGCCGTCGTTGTCGATGGTGGCCATGGCGGTGCCGTTGGAGAGCTTCTCCGCCCACTGATCCTTGCTGTTGGTGGCGTAGTCGTGATCCAGCAGGTCTGCCTCATACAGCTTGTTCAGATAGGCCAGGACCAGCTTGAAGTTTTCGTGCGCGGGACCGTAGATCCACTGGCCGCCCAGATCCGCGTCGTAGTACATGCTGGAGCCGGAGCCGAGGGGATACGCCACGCGGTCAAAGAACTTGCGGGTGCCGGAGCGGCAGGTCAGACCTACCATATCGGGCTCGTTTTCCTTGATCGTGAGCATCACGTCGTACAGATCGTCAAAGGTCTCGGGCGCTTCCAGATCGTACTTGGCGAGCAGGTCGGTGCGGAAGTTGAACAGGCTGCCGCTGCGGCGCAGGTAGGGGTTGTCCCTCTGCAGCACGGGCGCGCTGTAGAAATCGCCGTCCACCGTCAGCATGCTCATGCTGGGATCGGCATCCAGCAGGGCAAACAGGTGGGGCAGCTCGTCCTTATGCTCGGAAAGGTTTACGAACATGTCCTTGCGGGCGTAGTTGCGCACGTCAGACAGGCTCACCAGCATGATGTCCGGCATGTCGTTGGAGGCGATGCGGGCGCTCTTTAAGTCGTTGTAGTTGGAGGACGGCGGCGCTTCCACGACCAGCTTGATGTTGAGCATTTCCTCGATGGTCTTAAGCTTCAGCGTGTCCTCTTTGATGGGCTGCAGGGCGTTTTCGCCGCGCATGACGGTGATTTCCGTCAGCGTGTCGCAAAGCCAGGTGGAGGGGTTCTCCGCCTGCGCCACAGGCAGTGCGGCCAGCGCCATCATAAGCGCCAGCAGCAAGGCAAGATGCTTTCTCATTTTGGGATCCTCCTTTATATTTTCAGGCGCAAACGCGCTTGAAGTCTGATAAAATACCTACCCCTTTACCGAGCCGATCATGACGCCGGTCACGAAATAGCGCTGCACGAAGGGATACACGATCAAAATCGGCAATGTGGATACGATGATCGTGGCCGCGCGGATCGTTCGCTCCGTCACCACGAAGGCCCCACCGCCGCTGCCCGCGGCCTGCAGCTCCTCGCTTGCGATGCCGGCCACCAGCAGGTTTCTTAAGTGGATCTGCAGCGGGTACATGCTTTTGTTTCTCAGGTACATCATGGCGTCAAAGTAGCTGTTCCAGTGCCCCACCGCGTAAAACAGCACCATGGTGGAAAGCGTCGCCTTGCTAAGCGGTATCACGATGCTGAACAACACCCGCACGTCGTTTGCGCCGTCCAGCTGCGCGCTTTCGATCAGGCTTTCCGGGATGGAGGCAAAGGCCGTGCGGATGATGATCATATTGTAGGTGGAGATCGCG
>CADBNW010000173.1 GCA_902796025.1 uncultured Eubacteriales bacterium | reverse complement strand
TGAATACACCAACGCGGTCTTGAAGCAGAGCGCCGCCAAAAAGCGCGTGCAGGACCGGCTCGACCGCCTGGAAAAGGTGGAGCGCCCTCGCGACCTGCCCCAGATCCGCATGGCGCTGGGAACATCCTGCCCCATCGAGGGCAAGACCGCGCTCACGGTGGATTGCCGCCGCCTTTTGGCGGGCGGGCGCACGCTGATCGAAAGCGCGGGCTTTGTCCTGCCTACAGGCAGCAAAACGGTGCTCACGGGCGACAATGGCACAGGCAAGACCACGCTGCTGAGAGCGCTTCGCGGCGTCTTGCCGCCGGGCACACGCTTCGAGGGAGAAGTCCGCTTCAATCCCGCAGCGCGCCCGGGGTATTTCGATCAGGATCACGCCGAGACGCTCTTGCCGGATCGGACGGCGCTGGAAAACGCCATGGCGCTTTCGGCGCAGAGCGAATCCACCGCGCGCACCGTGCTCGCGCGCCTGAACCTGCGGGGCGACGCGGTGTTCAAGCCCGTGCGCGTGCTCTCGGGCGGCGAGCGGGCGAAAATCGCCCTGGCCAGGCTGCTGCTCTCGGACGCGAACCTGCTCGTGCTGGACGAGCCCACCAACCACCTCGATCTGTTCACGATGGAGGCGCTGCAGGAGCTGTTGACCGGCTACGGCGGCACGCTTCTCTTCGTGAGCCACGACCGCGCCTTCATTTCGGCGGTGGCCGGGCGCGTGCTCAGCCTGGAACGGGGCGGCATCCGCTGCTTTGAGGGCACGCTCGCCCAGCGCAGCCAAAGCGACGCCCGCGACCGGAGCGCCGAGCAAAGGCAGCTCGCCGTCACCTCCCTCGAAATGCGCCTCTCGGCTCTCGCAGCCCGCCTCGCTTCGCCCAAAAAGGGAGACCGCCCGGACGAGCTGAGCGCCCAGTACGATGCCCTCGCCGAGGAACTCAGGCAGCTGAAACGGCAGTGAGTGCTGCGGACAAGAAAAAAAGTAAAAGCGTCAGCTGATGACGCCGGGAAGCCGAGAATCCCGTGCAGGCAAAATTCGGCTGCCTGACAGACCGAACAGCACAATGAGCATGGAGGGTCAAATGAACTGCGATCCAAAAATAAAAAGAAAGCGTATGTTTAACTGGATGGGGTTCGCTGCGATGGCAGCAGTCCTTTTGCTGTTTTTGCAATTTGGGTATCGATGCGGCTATCTCTATTTTGGCACCAGGATAGAAGGAACTGTGCTGCTGCGCACACAGGAAAGCGAGCTTCTGTACGAATTTAAGGATCAGGACGGCGGCTATGGCGCATATAGATGGACACTTGGAACGGAGGATCTGCCTGTAGAAGTCTATTTGTTCAACACAAATGACTGGCAAGTCATACGCGCCGAGTTTACCGTAGTGCAGGAAGGGACGCAGTGGCTAATCACCGGCAAAATCAAGGGCAATCGATATCAGACGCAAAACTATGAAAAGCGCATCCCTGTCGGCGAGAAAATCTATATCAATGTCGAATTTTAAGTACAGGAAACGGGGCGCCGCATTGCAGCCTGCCTTATGGCGCTTGACCGGGTGCGCCGACTGCGCTATAATAAGCGCATAAGAAAGCGAGGCGATGCGATATGAAATATACTTCTGCTGCGGCCAATAAGCTGATCAAGCAATTGAAGGACGAGCGGGATTTCTATCTGAGCAGGGAAGCGGAGTCCAAAACCTATGTGGCGGCGGTGGACGAAACGCCGGTGGTGCCGGAGTTTGACTACACGCAAAACGCAAAGGAGATCGAGCGGCTTGAAACGCGCATCATGCTTTTAAAGCACGCGGTCAATCTGAACAACGCCCTTGCGCGGATCGACGTGGGCGGCGAGATCATGAGCGTGGACGAGATCCTCGTGCGCATGGCGCTGCTGAGCGAAAGGCAGCGCACTTTGGACGAGATGCGAAAGGCCCTTCCCAAGCAGCGCGTGGAAAGCGGCTACGGCGCAAAGACCATCAAGCCCGAGTACCGCTACATCAATTACGATCTGGAGGAGGTTCGGCGCGATTACGAGCGCGTGAGCGAGCGCATTACCCAAATGCAGCTGGCGCTGGACAAATACAACCAGACCTTTGAATTTGAAGTGGAGGCGTAAGGCCGACATTTGCGAAAAGGGATCATTTTCCGTGCAAGCGCATCTTTTTTATCAAAAGATGTCAACGTACAGGGTGAGCGACAAGGTTTATTTTGTTATTACTTATGCGTTATGGTCCATAGTCGCTTATGCAATCATCAGCTTTTGCTGAAAACGCGCTTGCAAAAAGCTTTGCCTTCGGGCACCGGGACGCAAAAGCACGGTCATGCGCGTTCCGATTTTTTATGGCTGTGATTACAGACTCAGCACATTAGGATTTGAAGCGATTAGATCTTTTCAATAATCAGATCTACAGATCCATCCTCAAGAGAATTATTTGTATCGTAATGGATGTGGCTGCCCCGGGCTTGTTTTGCAAGCAGGGACAGCTGCTTTGTAATAGAGAGAAGACCTTCCTGATTGGCGGAGATGAGGACCTTGTCGTTTTGGATTTTTACTGATATCTGCGATCCATTTTCTCAGGGGATGTTTATGATTGGTACCTCACAGTTTTCCTTGAATTTGGGGGATGAAGGGGAGAGAGTTGCAAAAAGCAGGGGATAGGTTTAGTATAAAGGGCTGATGGTTAGGGTCTAAGCGAGACAGAACCTCATCCGGCCGGCTTTGCCGGCCACCTTCCCCTGAAGGGGAAGGCTTTTAGGATAGCCTGCTGGGGCGCATTGCGGTGGGGAAGGGATGTGCAAGGGACATCGAGAGTTGTAATGCGTTGAATGCCGTAGCAGTTCAGAGCTCATGCTGTGCACGGTGCGTGAATAATACAGGAGCATTTCCAAAGAAAACTTGTAGAACTCGATTTTGAGTAAGTCACATTCGTCTTACCGTTCTTTATCGAACCGCTCTGCGAGCCGCAAGGGAATGGAAAAGAAAAAGCAGAAGTCTTTCAACTTCTGCTCATGGTTCCCGGCGGCGTCCTAATCTCCCGGGCCGTTGCCAGCCAAGTACCTTCGGCGCTAAGAGGCTTAACTTCTGTGTTCGGGATG
>CADBNW010000172.1 GCA_902796025.1 uncultured Eubacteriales bacterium | reverse complement strand
TTCCCCTTTGGCGACAACATCGAGCGTGCCTTCCGCTCCGGCGTCAAATACGTCGCCCAGCCCGGCGGTTCGCTCAGGGACGACAACGTGATCGAGGCCTGCAACGCCCACGACATGGTCATGTGCTTTACGGGGCTGAGGCTGTTCCATCATTAAGAATCAAAAAATTCTGATCTTTCGACTCCTTCCAATTGAAATCCGGAGATTGTTTATGAATATTCTGATCGTCGGCGGCGGCGGGCGCGAGCACGCCATCGCCAAGGAAATCATCAAAAACCCCGCGGTCAAAAAGCTCTACGCCGCGCCCGGCAACGGCGGCATGGCCTCGATTTGCGAGCTTGTGCCCCTGAAGGCTACCGACGTCGGGGGCGTGGTACGCTTTGCCCGGGAGCACGACATCGACTATGTCATCGTGGCGCAGGACGATCCGCTCTGCCTTGGCATGGTGGACGCGCTCGGGGATGAGGGCATTGCGGCCTTTGGACCCTGCAAGGCGGCGGCCATGATCGAGGGCAGCAAGGTCTTTGCCAAGGATTTAATGAAGCGCTACGGCATCCCCACCGCCGCATATGAGACGTTTGACGATTACGAGGCGGCGCTGAACTATGTGCGTGCATCTGCTCCGCTGCCCATCGTGGTCAAGGCGGACGGTCTGGCGCTGGGCAAAGGCGTACTGATTTGCTCAACGCGCGAGGAGGCCGAGGAGGCGCTGAAGACCATCATGCTGGACAAAAAGTTCGGCGCCTCCGGCGACAAGGTCGTTATCGAGGAGTTTTTGACCGGCCCGGAGGTATCGGTGCTGGCCTTTACCGACGGCAAGACCATTAAACCCATGGTGTCCTCCATGGATCACAAGCGCGCCCTCGACGGCGACCGCGGCCTCAACACGGGCGGCATGGGCACCATTGCCCCGAATCCCTGCTACACCCCGGAAATGGCCGAACGGGCGATGAAGGAGATCTTCCTGCCCACCATCGACGCCATGAACCGCGAAGGGCGCTCCTTCCGGGGCTGCTTGTACTTTGGCCTCATGATTACCGGGGACGGGCCAAAGGTGATCGAATACAACTGCCGCTTCGGCGACCCCGAAACGCAGGTTGTGCTGCCGCTGATGAAGAGCGATCTGCTCACCGTCATGCTGGCGACCACCAACGGCACCCTCGATCAGACGAGCGTGGAGTTTTCCAGGGACGCCGCCTGCTGCGTCATTCTGGCTTCGGGCGGCTATCCGCTGTCCTACCAGAAGGGTTATGAGATACACGGCCTGGAGGAGGCTGAACGGACGGCCAACGTCTATCACGCGGGCACAAAGCTCAACGAGCAGGGGCATCCCGTGACCTCCGGCGGCCGGGTGCTGGGCGTGACCGCCACCGCGCCGGGGCTGGAGGAAGCCATTGAAAAGGCCTACCGGGCAGCCGAAAAAATCACGTTTACCGACCGCCATATGCGGCATGACATCGGTCAAAGGGCGCTCAGCGCGCTCAGGGGCGAATAGAAAAGACGGGCAGCGCGCCGATTGAATGCACATCGGCGCTTTGCGTCACATAAGGAGAAAAAAATGAGCGTATTTCGCATCTATGTCGAAAAAAAGCGCGAGCACGCGGTGGAGGCGGCCAAGCTCTTAAGCGAGCTCAGGGACGTGCTGGGAATAAAGAATCTGACGGGACTTAGGCTGCTCAACCGCTACGACACCGAAAATCTGGCGCCGGAAAATTATGAGCAGTGCCTGCACACTGTCTACAGTGAGCCGCAGCTCGATTTGACCTGCACGGCGCTGCCCGAGGCCGAGCATGTGTTTGCGGTCGAATACCTGCCCGGACAGTACGACCAGCGTGCCGCCTCCTGCGAGGAATGCGTGCAGCTGTTGTGCCGTTGCCCGCGCCCCGTGGTCAGGACCGCGCGCGTGTACATCCTGGAAGGCGCGCTCACGGACGGCGACATGGAGCGCATCAAAAAATACCTGATCAACCCCGTGGAGGCGCGCGAAGCCTCTCTTGCGGAAAAGGAGACCCTCGCGGACAAATACCCCGAGCCGGACGCCATTAAGACGCTGGGCGGCTTTACGTCAAAGAGCGAAGAGGAGCTTAAGGACATGCTCTCCCGCTACGGTCTTGCCATGGATCTGGATGATTTGCGCTTTGTGCAGGATTATTTTA
>CADBNW010000171.1 GCA_902796025.1 uncultured Eubacteriales bacterium | reverse complement strand
CTTGCCCGCGCCCTCCGGCCGCACGGTGTTGAAGCCGTGCAGCATGCTGACGCTTGCGCCCATGCACACCACGCTGTCCACGGCGCTGAGCGGCGCGGAGGCGCCAAGCGTATAGCAGCCGATGTCGCCAAGCACCGTGAGCTTGAGCTTGGAAAGCGTATAGAACACGCCCCTGTGCGGGCAGCCCGCGCACATCACCGGCGGACGGGCGGGGATGGGCTCGTCAAAGCTGACGGTCTTGGGAAGCGCCTTACCCATGGCGGAAGCGATCTTGCTTTGGCTCAGCTCCCCGATGTTGGAAAACAGGTCCTTGCCGCCGTCCACGCGGATGCCCGCGGCGCGGATCTCCGTTTCGTACACGCCGTCCAGCTCCTCCACGACGTAGAGCTTTTCCACCTTTTCGGCAAAGGCGCGGATGGAGTCGATGGGCAGGGGGAAGGAGAAGCCGATCTTGTACACGCTTGCTTCCGGGAAGACCTCTTTGATGTAGTTATAGCAGCTGCCCGCGCATACAAAGCCAAGGGAGGGATCGTTGAGCTCCGCGCGATTTACGGGCGTTTGCTCGGAATAGCGCTTCAGCTCCTTCAGTCTGTCCTCCACCACGAAGTGGCGCTTGAAGGCAAAGCCCGGGTTCATGACCCATTTGGCGGGCTGCTTTACGTAGTCCTTCAGCGGATGCTCCCTGCGGGGCGCGGGCTCCACCAGGCTTTGGGAGTGCGCCACGCGCGTGCAGGTCCTAAGCAGCACGGGCGTATCGAACTGTTCGCTGAGCTCGTAGGCCAGCACCGTAAAATCGCGGCACTCGCCGCTGTCCGAGGGCTCCAGCATGGGAAGCTTGGCCGCCCTTGCGTAGTGGCGGGAGTCCTGCTCGTTTTGAGAGGAGTGCATGGCAGGGTCGTCGGCTACGCACACGACCAGGCCGCCGTTTACGCCGGTGTAGGCGGAGGTGAACAGCGGATCTGCCGCCACGTTCAGGCCCACGTGCTTCATCGCGGTGAAGCTGCGCGCGCCAGCAAGCGACGCGCCCAGCGCGCTTTCCAGCGCCACCTTTTCGTTTGGCGCCCATTCGGCGTACATCTCATCGTACAGGGCGGCCTCCTCGCTGATCTCTGTGCTGGGCGTGCCGGGGTAGGAGGAGATGTACTTTACTCCCGCCTCGTACAGTCCGCGCGCGATGGCCTTGTTGCCGAGCATAAGTTCCTTCATGATTTCTTTTTCCCTGCCTTCGCTTTAGCGGGTGATCTGCGTTTTTACGACGCTCTCACCGCAGTATATTTGTCTGAGCCTGGGTTTTTCGATCTTGCCCGTGGGGTTTCGGGGGACCTTGGCGAAGATGATTTTGCGGGGGCGCTTATAGCGGGGCAGCTCCATGCAGAAGTCGTTGATCTCCTGCTCCGTAAGCTCCTGATCCTCGCGGGGCTCGATGATGGCCGCTGCGATCTCGCCCAGGCGCTCGTCCGGCATGCCGATCACGGCCACGTCCTTCACCTTGGGATTTTGGCGGATGAAGTCCTCGATCTGCACGGGGTAGAGGTTTTCGCCGCCGGTGATGATGACGTCCTTTTTGCGGTCCACCAGGAAGTAGAAGCCGTCCTCGTCCTGCATGGCCATGTCGCCGGTAAAGAGCCAGCCGTCCTTCAAGACCTCGTTTGTGGCCTTTTCGTCGTGGTAGTAGCAGGTCATGACGCCGGGGCCCTTTACGGCCAGTTCGCCGACGTCGCCTCGCTTTACTTCGTTTCGGTTTTCGTCAACGATCTTGACCTCCCAGCCGTAGCCGGCTACGCCGATCGCGCCGACCTTGTGTATGTTTTCGATGCCAAGGTGCACGCAGCCGGGGCCGATGGATTCGCTAAGGCCGTAGTTGGTGTCGTAATCGTGGGAGGGGAAGACGCTTTTCCATCTTTTGATGAGGGAGGGCGGCACGGGCTGCGCGCCGATGTGCATGAGCCGCCAGTGGCTTAGGTCGTAATCCTTCAGGTTTACCCTGCCGCTGTCGATGGCGTCCAGAATGTCCTGCGCCCAGGGGACCAGCAGCCACACGATGGAGCATTTCTCACTGGAGGCGGCAGAGAGGATCGTCTCCGGCTTTACGCCCGTCAGCAGCACGGCCTTGCTGCCGGAGATGAGCGAGCCGAACCAGTGCATCTTTGCGCCCGTGTGGTACAGCGGGGGGATGCACAAAAACACGTCGTCGTGGGTCTGGCCGTGGTGCGCCTGCTCGACCCTGGCGGAGTGGGTAAGGCTCATGTGCTTGTGCAAAATCGCCTTTGGAAAGCCCGTGGTGCCGCTTGAAAAGTAAATGGCGGCAAAGTCGTCGTCGGTAAGCGGGATCTCCGGATCGCTGGAGGGCTCGTTTGCCACCAGGTGCACGTAGTTTTCCGCAAAGCTGGGGCAGCCGTCTCCGGCGTAGAACAAAAGCTTTACCTTGGGGATCTTCTCCGCAATCTCCTCCACGCGCCCGATAAACTCATAGCCGAAAAACAGCGCGTCCGCGTCGGACAGATCCAGGCAGTAGCGGATCTCCTCCGCCGTGTAGCGGAAATTGAGCGGCACGGCCAGCGCGCCGGTTTTCAGTATGCCGAAATAGATCGGCAGCCACTCGATGCCGTTCATCATAAGGATGGCCACCTTGTCGCCCTTTTTGATGCCCCGGCTCAAAAGCAGGTTGGCGCAGCGATTGGCCTTTTCGTCGAACACCTTCCAGGTGATCTCCCTGCGGAAGGCGCGCCCGATGGGGCGCTCGATCAGCTCGTATTCCTTCCAGGTGGTGCGGTGCAGTTCCGTCACCTGGGGATTGAGCTCGACCAGCGCGGTCTCGCCCGGATACTGGCGCGCATTTGCGCGCAGAAGGTCGATGATAGGCATGGTATAACTTCCTTTCAAACAAATGTAACGCCCTCCCGCAT